>JAUWJS010000074.1 GCA_030607575.1 Candidatus Heimdallarchaeota archaeon
AAAGAAAGATTATCCCTAGAATTAGTCTTGATGAGAGAATGGCGCCACATGGACCTATTGTACCTATAAAAACAATGGACATAACAGAAAATCAATCTCCGATTAATGCTATTGAAAAGAGCTACTACGATACAGATCTATTAGCTACAGATGCTGTCACCTATATGGGAAAAGAGAAGCTAGATGAAAATACCATTACCAGAGTCTTTTCAGCAGGTATGATAGGACGAAAGGATAATCGCAAACTTGTCCCAACTAGATGGAGTATAACTGCTGTAGACGATATTCTTTCAAAACAAAATGTAGAGAAGGTAAAGCTTCTTTCTGAATTAGGGGAATTTAGAGTTTTTACTTACAACTTCTTTGGAAATAGATTTGTTATTATTCTCATTCCTGATGTTTGGTCTTATGAAATGATCGAAACTTGGTTCAGAGGAGCTTTCATGAATCCTAGTGATAAAGATATAGCAGTCGAAGATTGGGAAGGGTATAACGGTCGTACAGATTATGCTTCAAACATCACTGGAGCGTACTATGCAGCAAGATTAGGTGTAACTGAATATTTGCTTAAAATCAAGAGACAATCTCAAGCAATAGTTTTAAGAGAAATTTCTGATGAATACAGATTCCCACTAGGGGTTTGGGTTATCAGATTAGCTGTAAGAGAAGCAATGAAAAGAAAATACAAGGTTTTTGATAGTATAGATTCAGCTTTTGAAGTTGCAGAGAAAATGTTCGATTATCCTCTCAAGCATTGGAAATATCGTTCCAAGCTCTATGATCTCTCGAAAAGCCAAACGAAGTTAGATTATTTTCTTCAAGTAAGCTAACCTATCTTCCATTTTCTTTAAATAATCAAAAATATCCTTTGAGATATCATTAACTAAGTCAGCTGGTGTGAATGTGTCTGAATTTCAAATTCATGAAGTAACAAAAGAAAATTTGCAGCAGATTGCTGTTGTTGGGACACATCTCCATAAATGGCAAGGAGAGAGTACAGGAGATATACAATCTGTTTTCAAACAACAAGCATTGGTTCAGCTCGATCCATTGAATCCAGCTGGAAGGAATCATGACCTTTTCTTTCAAAGCAGAATAAAAAATTATGAAATAGATACTTTTCAGAAAATAGTTTACCCAAAGAAGTTAGTTTTTGAGGCTTTTTTCCCTAACTTAATGGCTATTTCAAAAGAGCATTTCCCTTTATTCTTATCTCAAATGAAAGAAGAGTTTTTACATAAATATTATCAATCTCGTTTAGAGAAAGTAGAGAAAATACATTCAGGGATACTTGAAGAAACAGTGAAATTCCTTCAAGAAAAAGGACCTTCAAAAGCTTCAGATATAGGAGAAATGGCTAAAATCAAACCAGATTTCTCCTTCTGGAAAACTAGTAATTTGGCAGGAATGTCTCTTGAGATATTGTGGATTCTAGGCAGAGTTATTATTTTTGATAGAGATGAAAACTGGAGAAAAATTTACTCTTTAACAGAAGAATATCTCGAATCAGAGTTACTAGAAAAAACAGATTTAACACATGAAGAAATTAGCTATGAAAAATTTCTTATCAAACAGAAATCTTATCCTTTGATTACTCTAGGCAAGGTTTCAATTTCAAAAACTGGTTCTTTATTTGTTGGAAAAAGGAAGAGAATCTCACCCGAGTGGTTTGGAACAGATTATTCTGATAATAGTCCTCACATCTTAAAAACAGAAGGAGAACAATGGGGGATAGCTGTTCCCTATAATTGGAAAGATTTTCTTAAAGAAGACTTAGATGATAATATGAGAGCTATAGCTCCGCTTGATCCTTTAATTTGGGACAGAGATTTAGCTCTGAAAGTATTTGATTTTGATTATGTTTGGGAAGTTTATAAAATTCCTAAAGATAGAAAGTGGGGCTACTACGTTTACCCATTACTTTTTCAAGGTAAACTCATTGGTAGGACAGAGGTTAAATTTGATAAAAAGACTTTGAATCTAGAATTCTTCAACTTACAATTAGAGGACAGTTTTGAACTAAATAACTGTGCTGAAAAAGCCTTTATTGATTTAACAGAACGATGGAAAAACATGCTAAAAGCTAAAACTATAACTTCTGATAGAAGCATTAAATTCATTATTTAGAAGTCTTCTACGCCTTATTTCAGAAACAAAGCATTGAACAAACAAAGATTTTATATAAATGTCAAGAGTTAATAGTTTCATGCTTGGTACTGTGCTTATAGCCAATCGTGGTGAAATAGCTGTTCGAATAATACGAGCATGTCGTTTACTTAACCTCAAAAGCATAGTTATTTTTTCTAAAGAAGATTCTACTTCGCTCCATGTAAAAATGGCTAATGAAGCATATAGTCTAGGCAAAGGTACAGTACAAGAAACTTATCTGAATGTAGAAAAAATAATTGAAATTGCATTAGCTTCTGGTGCAGATGCAATCCATCCAGGTTACGGTTTTCTTAGTGAAAATCCAGATTTTGCTGAGAGAGTTGAGAAGGAAGGAATTGTATTTGTGGGACCTTCTCCTACAGTTCTAAGGAATTTGGGCGATAAAGTTGAATCAAAGAGAATAGCAAAGGAAATTGGTATTCCAACAATTCCTGGTTCTGATGGTTATGTATCTACACTATCTGAAGCAGAAAAAATTGCTGAAAATATTGGATATCCAATTATCATAAAAGCAGCTTTCGGAGGAGGAGGAAGAGGGATGGAGATTGTTGAAAATCCAGAAGCTCTTGAAATAAGTTTGTTAGGTTGTCAAACAATTGCTGACAAATTCTTTGGAAATAATAAAGTGTTTATTGAAAAATATATTTCTTCTCCCAGACATGTTGAAATACAATTTCTAGCTGATAATCATCAGAATTCAATTCACATTGGAGATAGAGAATGCTCCATTCAACGTTCTTATCAAAAAATCATTGAAGAAGCTCCATCCTTTCTTTCTGCTCGCAAAAGAAATAGCTTGGGGGACAAGATTTGCAATCTTTCTGAAAAACTTGCTTATAGGAATGCAGGAACAGCAGAGTTTCTATGGAAAGATGGTAAGATTTTCTTCAATGAGATCAATCCTAGAATTCAGGTTGAACATCCTGTTACTGAGATGATCACAGGAATTGACTTAGTTGTAGAACAGCTGAAAATCGCAAGTAATGAGGAACTATCTATAAATCAGAGAGATATAAAGTTTAATGGACATGCTATAGAATTTAGAATCAATGCAGAGGATCCTCTGAAATCTTTTTATCCTCAATCAGGAAGAATTACTGGTTTAAATGTCCCTGGAGGAAATGAAGTTCGTTTTGATACTTTTATTTATCCTGACTATGTTTTTCCAAATAATTATGATTCATTAATTGGTAAGCTAATTGTCAAAGGCAACAATCGAAACGATGCGATAACTAAATCAAGAATAGCATTGAACGAACTCTCAATTTCGGGAGTTACCACAAATATTGCTCTTCATAATGCCATCATAGCATCAACTGAATTTCAGCAGAGAATTATAACAACTGATTTTCTGGAAAAGAATAAGATTACAGAAATCTTGTTACATTATGAGAAACTTAAACTTGCTGCAATTTTGAAAACTCAAAACATCCACAAATTAAAACAGCAATTCACACCAATCAAATTAAATGAAACAGTTAATGGAACCAACAGATGGAGAGAGCAAAGTAAGCGTGAGCGGCAGAGAAATTATCTATAAACTGGTGTTCTATTTTGAAAAAGAGAGTGAATTATCGAAATCATGAATATGTATTTGAAATCCTCCCTAACGGAGATTTAAGTATAGATGGTGAAATTTTTTCAGCAACAGTTGATCAAGAGATCAATTCTGTTTACAAAGTCACAGTAAATAATCAAACATTTACAGTAGAAGTTTCATCTAAAGATTTCATAATAGACGGTGAAAATGTAGATATCACGATTAAACCTTTCATACCAAAACGAATCATTAACAATGGTTCTCAGAAGAAGAAAAACATTAACCTTCAAGCACCAATTCCAGGTAAAATCGCTCAAATACTTGTAAAAGAAGGAGATATTGTGGACAAAAATCAAGAACTTATGATTTTAGAAGCAATGAAAATGCGAAATAGGATTTTCTCTCCAGATAAAGGAAAAGTGAAAAAGATTTGTGTTAAGGAAAATACCATTGTTGAACAAGATCAGAAACTTCTGGAGTTTGAGACTTCTCCTAATTGATTAAACGTTGCCTGAAGAAATCAATCACATAATTTTTCATTTGTTGAAAATGGACTTTGCTTGAAAAATTGTGATCAGCATTTTCAATAATTTGGAGACCTTTATCCAGATTTACTGGGAGTTTTTTAAACCACTTTTCAATTTCTTCTGCGTCTAAAATTTCGTCTTTAGTTCCAGTAATCATTCGTATAGGACAATTAAGCTGTTTTATTAGTTTATCAGGATTATAATGTGAAGATTGATTTACGAAGAACGATTTCAAGTTCACTTTAGGAAAACGCATTTGTTTATTTAATTTCCACATCAGAGACAATCCATCAAATATCTTTAACTGTGGAATTTTTTTAGTATCATAAATAGGAGATCTTATTGCTAAACATTGTATTCTGTTATCTCTAGCAGCATGGCATAGAGCCATAGCACCTCCAAAACTTTCCCCTAGTAGAGCAATTTTTGTAGGAAGAATTTTTGGATGGTGAACCAGAAATGAAATTATTGTATTAATATTTTCTTGAGAATAATAATATTCAAACAAACCAGTACTATTTCTAACTCCTGTATAATCGAAGGCATAATATGCTATTCCAATACTATTTAGTTCTTGAGCAAACCTTTCACCTTCTTTTTCAGGTTCAAGACCAGGCATTCCATTTAGATGAATAACTAAGGGTACAGGATATTTGCTTTCAGGTAGATAAAGAACTCCGTTGATTGTTTCATTTCGAAAATTTATATCCGTATATTCAATTTTCATTTTCCATCCTCTGTTTTAATCTCACAATAGCTTAGAGCATAGTTTTGGAATTTCTTATTAGTTATTTCAAAAGAGCTTGACTCATATGGTAAGGTTTCTGCAACCTTGGTTGAAAAATCTATTTTGTAAGAAGATTTCTTCTCATCTGATGATATTTCAATATCATGTAAACTGATATTCAATCCTTCGCCAATAGCTTTGGTAATGGCTTCTTTAATTGTCCAGTACACAGTTCCTAACTCAGCATTTGAGGAAATCTGATTTCTTTCTTTCTCTGTAAAAGCTTCTTTGTAGAAAGATTCACTTCTTTCTTCAATCTTTTCGATATCAATACCTATAGGACCATTCCCTATTGCAGCAATAGCAAAATCACCAGAGTGAGTTATTGAAAGATTCAGCTTGCTCTTTTCTTTCTTCTTCTTATCATAAATGTATGGTTGTCCTTTAGCTGTTTTTCTTATTTCAGTTGTTTGAATAGCCTTAGAATCTTTGAAGATATCTTTGATCAGTTTCTTAGCAGCAATTACTCCAGAAAGATATTCAATTTTCCTTTTTTCATTTTTCTTTCTTTCAAATGATGATCTTTCTTCTGAAGATAAATATCTCATCACTACCTTAGGTTTAGCAGCGAGATAATTAGAAACAGCTGCTGTTGGGATGATTTTCATCATATTGTCTGAAAAAGAGTTTGAGATTTGCCAGTATTCTTTCAGTGTCTCAAGTTGCTTTATTCTTTCAGGATTTTCATTAAAAGATAACTGTATATGGATCATCCCTAAACCTTCTAAAAGAACTATTAAGCGTCCTTTTTCATCAAATACTTCAACATCAAAATAGCTGTAATTTGTGTCCTTCTCAATGAATTTAGATATAATATGGTGTGGTTGCTTATTACTATATATTGAAAGTTTTTCTATATTAGATGGTAAAGAAGATTCGTCATTAACGATTATATCATATAACCCTGCAGTTTGTAAAGCTGCTTCTATTGTGCGAGGATTAATCAGCACTTTGCTTCTACTATCAGAGAACAAATCATCCTTTGGAATTTTAACTAATGTCAGTGCAGTTTCATTCGAAACATCTAGTAATCTATCCAAAACCTGGAAACTTTTTCCATGGAAGAATACTTCGTAAATTTCCTCTTTTGACATCAAACATAATTCTGAATCTTCAGATAGTATGCTTGATTTTCTTCTCTTACTTTTCTTTGCTTTGCTTCCTATATCTAACTTGAAATGTTCAATTTCTCTTCTTAGCTTTTCATCGTTTTTCGGAATAAAGATAGATTTGAGAATCATCTCTTCTTTTGAAGAATCATATTCAACAAAGATGTCCTTAGGCTTGTTTTTCGGAAGTTTTAGTGCAGATGAAAACTCAATTTCTTTCAAGATGAAAGGCTTTGAGTTTGATACAAGATGGTATACTTCAGAAAACATTTCCAAACCCATCACACCTGGAAAGATTGGTACATCCTGTATTTGATGATCCAGCATGTATAGATCTGAATCTGTGGATAAAGTATAATATACTCTAAATTTTGAATCGATATACTCTAGACTATTTATCATAGGGTAATTTTTATTTGAGATTTGCTGATCTAGAATATGCGCTTCTTCGAATGGTCCTAATCCATTTGAAACAACAACTTCCTTTCCAATCTTGTTTAGAAATAGTTTTACAAATACTTCAGTTCCAGTTTCTAAAGGTATGGGATTTATTCCAAAAGAGCTTAGAATTTTCATTACTGAACCTCTTGTTGCCATCCCTACTCCACCCCAAGCTGACCAATCGCACGCTATTGCTGGGATTCCTTGTTGATTGAGCATCCAACATAAACGAGATAAATAACCATTAGCAAAGGAGTAGTCTATTTGTCCTCTGTTACCAAACCTTCCTGCTATAGATGTGAAGCAAACAACTCTCTTTAGCTTACTTCTATCTAGAGAATTTAGGATATTCCATATTCCTTCAACCTTAACTGATACTATCAATCTAGAAAAATCGAATTTCTTCTTCTTGAAGGATTTAGATTCTTCTAACCCTGCTCCGTGAACAATGTGGGTTACTTTTGATTCCATTTGTTTTTCAATTTCATCTAAAGCTTTTTCTACATCCTTCTTTTTTGTCACATCAACTCTACGATATAGTGCTTCAATTTTCAACTTCTTGAGTCTCAGTAGATTTTTCGAAACTTCCAAGCCAAATATAAAATTATTCCATTTTCTATCAATCATGACAGGAGTAACTTTTTCTTCTTTAGCTTTTAGATTTTCAATCATTTTTTCCTTATGTTCTTTTAATTCTTCTTCAGAAAGAGCTATCAATTCAGGAGTACAATAGGAAATATCCTCAATCCCCAAAATTGCAACTTTGGGTTTGACAATGGTACACAAAGCTTCAATACATTTGAATGTGATTCCTCTTCCTCCTCCAGTAACCAACAACAAATCATCTTTTTTAAGATTCAGTTTTGATGTTTTGGTAACAACATCAGTAATATCTGAGGAAACGAGTGTATATCTTATACCTTTTTGATAAGATACTTCTATAAAATTGTCCCAATACTCTAATTCTTGTAGAATTTCTTTGTTATTTGATGAATATAAATGCTTGACCTTCATTTCAAATTCTAATCCAAGAGTTTTAACAAATCCAGAAATTCCTCCAGATATAGGTACTGCATCTAACTCATATCCAAAGAATTTCTCTGAAGAAATAGCTATGATTCTTTGGTTTGAATTTAATTCAAGTGATTGGAATAGCTTAAACATATTATTGTAAATTTCTTGGTCAACATAACCGGGTTCAGATTTTTCATCAGGCAGAATTATAACAAAGGAATCAAATTCCTTATCCTTCAGTTCAGAAAGTGAATCATTAAAAATCCTGTATTCATGATATTGTAAATTCTTCTTCGAGAATTCCTCCAAGATTGAAATTGTTCGAGGTGATTCAATGTTAATTACTAGAGTGGATAGTTTTGATAGATTCAGTTTCTCAGCTTTTTCCTTGTTTAAGCTAGCAGGTGATACAATTATTTTATCTATTCTAACATCCTTCTCCTTCTGAACTATCTTTTTCTTCTCTAGTCCAGATTTCACATCTTTTGAGATTAAAGATTTACTTGTACTATCTGTTACAGCATACTTGGAGACGTAATTAGCTATATCTAGAATTGATCTGAATTCTGCTAAACTTACAGTTTCATCTAGAGGGAGATCATAAATTTCTCGTAACTCCCCAAAGATTTCAGCTTGCTTGATTGTGTCAATTCCCAAATCTTCTTCTAAATCCATTTCATATCCGATTAAATCCGGTTCATATCCAGTTGTTTCGGAAACAAGTTCTCTTATTCGGATTTTAAGGCTAGAATCATCAGCAGTTAAAGAAACAGCTGATTTCTTGGAGATTTCTTCTTTATGATCATATGGAAGTTGCTCCAGAATATATGACACTATTTTGTTTGGTGTTGTAAACTCAGCAAGACTAAGTGTTTCATCCAACTCAAAATCCCATTTATCTCTAAGTATACCAAAAATCTCCGCTTGCTTAACAGTGTCAATTCCTAAATCCTCTTCTAAATGCATATCAGCTTCAATCAAATTAGACTCATATCCAGTTATCTCTGAAATAATATTTGTTAGTTCTGAAAGAATATTGCTAGATTCTACCGAATGAAGCACAGGTTTCCTGCCAAGTTTTTCATCTGCAGAATCTATCTTTCTTGGTTTTGTTCTCATTTTTAGAACTCTACCATCTAGAAATGTGCTGTCAAGACTCCCATTCAGCTGATTCAGCCAATTCTCATGATAATTCAGATCATATCGGTCATCATAAGTATTCAATCTAAATGCTGTAAAGGCAATCTGAGAACCAAAACCTGCTGCTAGTCTTATAGCATATTTAGCTCTTTTATTTTCTCCTTTTGAAAAGTTTAAACCTGTAAATATAGGATCAATTTGGGAGTAATTTGCTATAGGTGGAATAATGCCTCGCTCCATAGATTTTATTGCTACACATTCCTCTACTCCAGCTCCCATGGCATGACCTGTGTAACCTTTTGTATTTACAATAATCATCTTGGATACATCAGTTCCGAATACTGACTTTAAAGCTTCAATTTCAGCTTCAGCACTTCCTCCTCTTGCAGGTGTATAGGTTTCATGTGAAACAAAGATACCATTTTCTGCAATCTCCTTTCTTGAGATATTGTAGTTCTTTTCAACTTTATTAATAAATGTTTCAAATGCTTGTGTTATGTTCTTAACATCAAGTCTAGAACCATGGAAAGCACTGTTTGTAAATTGGGAACCTATTAAGTCGACAATAGGTTTTACTCCTCTTTTTTCATAAGCAGATTCATTTTCAATTACTAACCCTGCAGCTGCTGAACCAATAATTAAACCATGTCGATTTTTACCAAAAGGCAGTGCAGCTTTTTCTATTTCCCCTTCTGTTGTAACTCCTCCAGCAACCAAAAATCCTGAACCAATCCAAGGTAATAGGTTCTCACCAGCCGCATCATCTGCAGCTATAACTATAACTCTGTTACATCTACCTATTTTAATCCAGTCCTCTGCAATACCAATTGCCTGAGTAGTAGAAGCACAAGCTGCATTTATTTGAGTATTTGGTCCTTTTGCCTTAATCATTTGTGCAAACTGTGCATGCCCCAATGAGAGAATTTTGAATAGAAAATTTCGACTGAAACTTCTTTCTTCCTCAGATTCTTGATGTTCATTAATTTCTTTAATGAGATTATCATACCCTGGAAAAGCTGAAGCAAAGATGATCCCTGTCTCGTCCTGTAGTTCCTCAGGAAGAGCCCATTCTCCTTCAAGAATCTTTCCTGTAGTTGTAGTTATTGATGATTTTACTAAAGGAATTCCTGCATCAGTTAAAGCTTCTAAACCTGCACAAATAGCAAGAGTAAACGTGATGTCAAGTGACTGTAAAAATTTCTCATTTAAGCCAAAATCATTGATAGGATCAAATTTACCTATTTGTCCCGCTAAACTGATTACTTGAGTTAAATCGTTTATTTCTTCAAATGATGCTGATCCATCGGCAGATTTTACTAATCGATTGATGTTTTTATCAAGAATTTGCTGTTTTATTTCGTCTTCAACAGTATCGATGAAATTGTGCCCAGAGAGAATCAAATCTATGTTCTCATCATCAAATACATTTTGACTCTTTCCTGGTAATCCTATTCCAACTCCAGTAATACCAATCAAATCTTCACTCAAAGAAGTAACACTTCTGGTTTCAGTTTGTGTTTTAGACTTACCCAAATAAGTTGTATAAATTTCATGTCCTGTTTTCAAGAAATTTTCTAACAAACTTGGGTTTCTTTGAATGAATGATTCGAAATCTGATTTTTCGGAAGCAAAAACTGGTATCTCTTTTTGCACTATAGAATGTTCAAAACTTTGATCTAAAGTACTGAAACCTTTTTCACCATTCTCATAACCAGCTTGAATGATTTTGTTTACTGTATCTTTGATTTTATTGATATCATCATCCTTTGTAGTAAGAGTATTGAAAACGTTTAAGTCTTTCTTATCTTTGAGAATATCTTTAGCAAAAGAGAACAATGCTTTCTTAGGTCCAACTTCAACGAAATATCTAGCTCCTGCTTTATACATGTTTTCTACTTCATCAACCCATCGTACAGACGAACTTATTTGTTCAACTAGAAGATTTCTCATTAATGAAGGATCATTTGGATATGGAAGACTTGTTACATTACTAAAAACAGGAATAGAAGGAGGTCTAAATTCTATTTTGGAAAGTACTTTTTCCATTTCTTCTTCTACATTTTTAACAATTTGAGAGTGAAATGCTGTTGACACATTAAGTCTTATAGCTTTTACTCCTTTCTTCTTAGATATCTCTAATACTTCTTCAATACTCTCAATATCACCTGAAACAACTGTTTGAGATTTTGAGTTATAGTTTGCAATAGTCAGATAGGTATTATTAACTTCATTCATTATTTCTTTAACTTTATCAATTGGCGCAAGCACGGCTGCCATAGCACCAGGTACTGTATTTCCTGCTCTACTCATTGCTCTACCGCGCTCTATCACTGCCCTTAGACCATCTTCGAAAGATAATGAATCTGCAATTACTAATGCCACATATTCTCCTAAACTGTGTCCAGCCACAATATCAGGTTTTATTCCTTCTTCAGATAAGAGTCGTGCTAAAGCTACATCTACAATAAATAAAGCTGGTTGAGTAAATTTAGTGTCTGTTAACCTTTTTTTGTTAGCTTCATCAGAGAGTTTCTCCGAACCAAATATTATTTCCTTTAGACTATAAGTATAATAACTGTACCAGATTTTTTCTGCTTTCTCAAAAGTTTGAGCCACAATTGGAGAATTTTCATAAAGATGTTTAGCCATTCCTAAATATTGGCTACCTTGCCCAGTAAACATGAAACTTAATTTTGGTTTAATGCTTTGCAATGATATTTCACTTGGGGAAGTCAAATCAATTGTTTTAGCAATAGGAAGAGGACTCTTTTCAAGTATATATTCTGCTCTTTCAGGGGAATATTCTTCCAATATAGTGTGATAATTAGTTCCACCAAAACCAAAAGCAGATACTCCTGCTCTTCTAATAATTCCTTTTTCTACATCCCAATCAATGGGTTCTGTATTTATTATTAAATTTGATTTATCCCAGTCAATATTTGGGTTAAGTTTTTGAACATTTATTGAAGGTGGTAATATCTTATTATAGATTGTAAGTGTTGTTTTTATTAGAGATGCAATTCCAGCAGCACTCTTTAAATGACCTATTTGACTCTTTATAGAACCTACTGCAAGTTTTTTAGTTATCTTACGGTTCTGAAAAACTTCTTTTAGAACATTTAATTCTACAGCGTCACCTACAATAGTTGATGTACCATGAGCTTCAATGTAATCAACTTCATCGATTGTTAAGTCTGCCAAACGGAGAGCCATTTCGATAGCTTGTTTCTGTCCCTCTGGGTTTGGAGCTGTTATACTTTTACCTTTGCCATCTGAAGATGAACCAATAGCTGTGACAACTGCATATATTTTATTTTCATCTCTAATAGCATCCGCCAATCTTTTCAAGACCATAAATCCTGCACCTTCTCCCATAACAAAACCATCAGCACCTTCATCAAAAGGACGAGAACTGTTTGCAGAAAGAGCTCCAATTTTACTGAATTTTATATAAGAAGCTGCATCCATAGATCTATCTGCACCACCTACCAAAACTATATCAAAATCACCAGATGTTAATGATTTAACTGCTGTATCTAATGCGGCTATACTTGAAGCGCAAGCAGCATCAGTAGTCATGGACTTACCTGTAAGATTAAACACATTAGCTACACGACCAGATATAACATTGGACAGTTCTCCAGGCATTGAATCTTCAGTTATTGAAGGAAATTTTTCATCAAATTTTTCTTTTAGATTTTGCAAGAGAGATTTTTGCTCATCTTTTCCAAGTGATTTAAAAACTTCATTATTTTCTAAATCAAAAAGGAATTCAGAAGCAAATACTCCTTTGTTTGTTGTTCTTTGAATTTCCCCACCTACTGAATTTCCAATAATTACTGCAATTGGAAGTCTATTTTTGCCATCAGTAGAGATACCTGCATCTTCTAAAGCTTGCTTTGCTGCATCTAGAGACCATTTTTGTACCTCATCCATACTATCGGATATTTTTGGAGGAATTCGATAAGTGATTGTATCGAATTTGTAATCTTTGATGAAGGCCCCTATTTTGGAGTAAGTTTTGTTTCTAGCAGTTTTATCTTCATTAAAGTGGATGGATTTATCCCATCTTGTATCGGAAACTTCTGTAATAGAGTATTTCTTGTTTACAATATTCTTCCAGTATTCAGTAATATTAGCTGAATCTGGAAAAATGCATCCTAAACCGACTATTGCTATTCTATTCTGTAAAGGTATTTCCAAGCTTTCTATTTCTGAAACCTCATGAACTATAGCTCTTTCCAATATCTTTTCAATTGAATTTCTTTTATTTCTGAATAGTTCCTTCCCAGAAACGATTATATCATAATGAAGATCTTTAATCTGAACAACATTACGCTTCAAACTGATGATTTCACCTGCCATGAAACACCCTAAATTATCGTGTTCTTTTTCATCAATTAATTTGAATTGTGTTGAATCTCCACCAGGTACATGATCTTCATTCCAAATCTCA
>JAUWJS010000152.1 GCA_030607575.1 Candidatus Heimdallarchaeota archaeon
CTTCTATTTGGGGTTATACATGGAATGCTATTGGGAACGAATCTTTCTACTTCGTTATTCCTAAAAATCGTTTATGGAAGCTTATTAGTACTATCAACTGCTGCTTTTGTATATAAGAGATACAAGTCAATCAAAAGGAAAAAGGAAAGGGAAGAAAAAAATAGAAATTTATAAGAACTACTTTTGAACTAACCCAACTTTATCAAGAACATTGGCGTAAATGAATGCAGTTTCTTTCATCGATTCATATCTTCCAGAAGCTCCATGATGTCCAGCACCCATATTTGTCTTGAGCAATAAATCATTGTTGTCAGTCTTAAGAGTTCTAAGCTTAGCAACAAACTTAGCAGGTTCCCAAAAAGCTACACGAGGATCATTTAACCCAGATGTTACAAGTATATGTGGATAGTCTTGTGATTCTACTTGGTCATATGGAGAATATGAAAGCATGTAATCAAAGTAATCCTTATCTTTTGGATCTCCCCACTCTTTCCATTCTTGAGCTGTTAGTGGAATACTTGCATCTAGCATTGTATTTACAACATCTACAAATGGTACTCTAGCAACAACGAAGTGGAACAAATCAGGACGCATTGTAACTGCAGCACCAACCAATAATCCCCCAGCACTACCACCAGCAATAACTAGTTGTTCTTTTGTAGTGACATTGTTTTCTATCAGATGTTCTGCTGTATCTATGAAATCATTGAAGGTGTTTTTCTTTTTCAGTAATTTACCTTCTTCATACCAAGGTCTACCTAAAACACCACTTCCTCTGACATGTGCGATTACATATATTATTCCTCTTTCCACTAAACTAACAGCTGTTGGAGAGAAATACGGATCAATTGATACACCATAAGAACCATATCCGTAAAGAAACGTTGGAGCAGGAGTACTAATGTTCTTTTTATGAACAATAGAAATTGGAACTTTAACTCCATCACGTGCTGTTATGTATTTCCTTTCTGTAACAAAATCTTCTTTGTTGTAATTCTTTATTTCGTCTTGTTTTTTTAGAATTAATTTTCTTTCACTTACATTGTAATCATATACTGATTTAGGAGTTATTAGTGAAGTATAAACTAATCTGAGATAATCAGAAGAATATTCAAAGTTATCACCACCCCAAACACCATACACTGTTTCAAGCATCTCTATTGTGTGATTATTCTCACTATTTCTTTCATAAAAAATGTCTATTTTAGCTAAACCTGCTTCTCTTTTATAAATAACTAGAAAATCCTCAAAAGCCTCTGTCCATATGAGACGTACATATTTATTGTGAGAAATAATCTCTTCCCAGTTCTTCATTTCAAAGTCTTTTACAGTTGATCTCATTAATTTGAAATTGATCGAATCATCTGAATTTGTTACAATATAGAAAAATCCATCTTTGTGTGTAATATGATATTCATGTTTCTCTTCTCTTGTATGGAATATCTGGAATTCGCCCAGAGGGTCAGATACATCCAGAAATCTTATTTCAGAACTTAGAGTTGATTCTGAATTCATAAAGAGATATTTTTTGTCTTTACTTTTCCAGACAGAGACACGTCTTTCTATATCCTTCTCCTCAAAGATTACAGGATCATCTTTTGATGAAGATCCAAGTATGTGTCTTTTTAGTGCATAAGGTCTCTGCGCATCATCTCTTATATTATAGTAAATAGTATTATCATCCGCCCACTCAAAATTCCAACCTATGTTTTCAATTCTAGGAGTGGTAGTTTCTCCTGTCTCTAGATTTTTAATCTGGATAAAGAATTTCTCATATCCAGTGTTATCTATAGAATAAGCTAGCATTTTCTGATTTGGACTTATTTTAAATGTTCTAAGCTTGTAGTACTCATAATCTTTAGCTAATTCATTTATATCAAGGAGTATTTCTTCTTCATTTTCTAAATTCAAATGCTTACGACAATAGATTTTGTACTCTTTCCCTTTCTCATTTCTATCATAGTAATAATAGTCTTTGAATTTGTACGGAACACTTTCGTCCTCTTCCTTAATCCTATTTTTCATCTCTTTGAACAGTTCATCAGTGAAAGTATCTAGATGCTTAGTTTTCTCTTTAGTATAATCATTTTCAGCTGTTAAATAATCAATAACTTCTTGATTTTCTTTAAATCTTAGCCAGAAATAATCGTCTTTTATTTTCTGACCATGAATTTCAGTTATTTTCGGCTCTTTTTTAGCAACAGGTGGTTGAAGTGGATCACTCATAACTTGAGTTAAACAAGATTCTATAAAAAAATTTACCAAAAGCAAAAGAGGATAATCAAGATACTAAGTTTTGTCAGATTTTGTCCGCCATTTACTGTTGCTCTTTTGTATAGACGGCTCATTATAAGTATAGGTTGTAGATTATACTTATCGAAATATAGAGGTATTTAATAAAGTAGAAAGTGAATGTATAGACGAATAATGATAGTTATAATTATGAATCTATTGTTATTTAAATTTTGTAGTGAAAAAATATATTTATGGTTAATTAAAGAAGTTCTTGGTGTAGGGCATGAGCGAACTAGTAAACAAACAACAAATCCAAAAAAGAAAGTACATACAGATGATAACAGTCACAGCTACTTCAATCATAATAGGTATAATTTTAACGATTATTGGATTAATCAAGCATAATGATAGTTTATCTTTAGGTTCTGGAACATTCGCGGGAATAAGTATTATGTTCTTTATTTTGATTCTTCTAGATATTCATGAAACATCTAGTAACAAGTAAAAAGATAGTACAATTTAGTAGAAAAAAACATAGAAGAAATTCTCTAAATTTAATCACTTCAAAGAAAGAAAATTAATGAGGGTGAAACTCCACATTTCCTTCTTTATCTATTGTAGCTCCAGCATGTCTTAAAGCCCAACATGAAATTACTACACCCACTGGTAAACTTGCTGGGTGTCTTGCAGCAAATTCCATATGAACGTCAAATACAGATGTTCCTTCACCAAGACCCATTGCACCAATTTCAAGTCTGTTTAAAATATCTTTGAGTTCTTTCTCAATTAAAGCAATATTTTCATCTTCATGATATTGGTAAAGAGGTCTTAACAAGGCTTTCTTAGCAAGGTTCATACACATATCTTCTCCACCACCGACACCTACACCCACAGTATAAGGAGGACATGCAAGAGGACCAGCAGCAGCTACCGCTTCTACAACAAACTCTTTCACTCCTTTGATTCCTTTTCCAGGAGGAACCATCTTCATTTTCCCAACATTAGAACTTCCTCCGCCTTTGGGCATAGCAATAATTTCACATTTATCTCCTTCAACCAAATCAAAATAGAACCATGGTACATATCCCCTTAAGCCTACATTGTTTTTGGTATTTCCTTCAAACATGTCTACTGCGTTAGGTCTGAGAGGTACTTTCTCTGTTGCTTTCTCTGTTGCTTTGATTAGAGCTGTTTTAACTTTTGATTTAATAGGAAACTTATCCCCTATTTTAACGAAGAAAGATACTAATCCAGTATCTTGACACATAGGTTTAATGAAGGTTTCAGCTAGATTGACATTTTCGTTAATAGCTTTTAACTGAGATTTACCTAAACTTCCCTCAGTATCTTTTTCGTCTTTAATCAGTGCTTCCTTTACTTCACTTGGAAGTTTAGTTGCTGCTATTTCGAGTAATTTAGCAGCCGTTTCTTCTACTACTTGTGCAATATCCATCATCTTTTTACAACTCCTGCAAAATCTTTTCTTTATTAGCCTCGATGTTCTTCTTTGATTCATCAGTTAGGTTACCACCATGAGTATCAATTGTTATAGTTAAAGGACCAAATTCTTCTACTTCGAAGTTCCATAAGCATTCTGGCATTCCTAGTTCCTCATACCAAAAAACATCCTTTACTTTTTTAATTCGATCAGCTGCTAATAGTGCTGCACCTCCAGTAAAGTAACCATAGATGCAGGTTTCTTCTTGGCAAGCTTTTGTAGTTCTTGCACCCATTCCTCCTTTCCCAATGATCATCCCGGGATGAAAAACTTTAATAAACTCATCTTGGAAGATTTCCATTCTTGCTGAGGTAGTTGGCCCGGCTGCAACAACAGTCCATTCTCCTTGCTCATTCTTTTTCATTACAGGACCACAGTGGAAGAGTCCTATTCCTTGGAAATCAACAGGTGGTTGTTTTCCTTCCTTATGTAACTCCAAAGCTTTCAAATGAGCTTCATCACGTGCTGTAACAACAGTTCCTGTGACATAAACTACATCCCCTATTTTGATTTTCTTGAGTTCTTCAGGGGGGATAGGAGTAGTTAAATGATATTCCATGAGCTTCGACCAAAATTAATCCTAATTAACTTTTCGAAGAGGACTTAACATTTACAAAATTTCCAGTCAAAAATATAAACAAGCTATTCAATAATATAACAACTGAAGTGAATTTGTTGACATCAATAACTGACACCATCAATTCTGTGGCTCAACATATTAAAGAAGCAGATAATGTTGTTATATTCACTGGAGCAGGAATTAGTGTTCCTAGTGGTGTCCCTGACTTCAGATCTCCAGGAGGATTGTGGGAGAAATATGACCCTTTTGAGGTTTCAACACTTAAAGCTTTCAAGAAAAAACCAGATAAAGTCTGGGAGTTTTTTAGAGATTTGTATGAAAACTTTAGTGATACTAAACCAAATATTGCCCATTATGCTGTAACTGAGATTCAAGAGATGTTTGGAGAAAATAAAATCCACATTGTCACTCAGAATATTGATAGCTTACATATCAAATCAGGCTCCAAAAATGTTTATGAAGTCCATGGAACTGCAGAAATGATGCATTGTGTAAAGTGCTCTTTTGAAGAGTATTTGGATGAAGATAAGCATTTGAAAGTTTTACCTTATCCTCTATGTCCAAAATGTGGAAAACCTCTGAAACCCAAGGTAGTGCTTTTTGAAGAACTCTTAGATCCATCAATTATGCGAAAAGCCATGAGAATAGCAGTTAAAAGTGATATAGCAATAGGAATAGGAACAAGTTTAGGAGTTTTCCCTGCAGCAGATGTGTTGTTAGCTCCACCCCCTTCTACCAAAAAAGCTATCTTTAATTTGACACCAACTTACTATGATCACCTTATTCATTATAGGATACGAGGAGATGTTATTGAAACATTACCTTGGTTAGTAGAATCTTTGAAGAAAGAAGAA
>JAUWJS010000031.1 GCA_030607575.1 Candidatus Heimdallarchaeota archaeon
GAATAGATCCTAACAAAAGAACAATACTTATCAAGATAATCTTTCCCACTAGGGATTGCTTTCTAAACCTAATCATATCAGCCCATGATTTTTCAGGCTGTTTCTTAGAGGAACTCATTGAGATAATCAACAAATGTTTAGATGGTTATAAGTTTTTGTAGATGGTGAGTCAACGAATAAGTTAGTATTAAGATTCCAAATAAAGGAAAAAAAAGGCTGAACTTAGGTTCAACCATGTAACTTCTCTAGAAGCTTAAGTAAGATCATCTGTTTTTCTAAAGGTAAAGAATCCTTGGAATGAGCTCTAATTGACAGAGCTTCTAATGCTTTAAATATCCAATCTAATTCTGAACGTACTAGACTATACGCTTCCATGGCAGTGAGCCCTGGAAGTTGAGTTGCTATGTCAGAGAAATATTGAGAAGAAAGACCACCGTAAACTATTCCATCATCTAGATTAGCAATAATCAGACTGTGGGAGGGGATCAAACCTCTAAAGTCATTTGTACCTAAGATATCGAAACCTTTTTCATAATTGTGTGACCAGAACTTAACTTTAAGCAGTTTAGTTGGTGACAGAAAACGTAGCGACTGTACCATTGATTCAACAACATTCCTATTTCCTACAACAACCACAGGAATGCCTATAACTAAACCATATAGGATTTTATCTAATCCTTCAGGTAATAGCCGTCCAATTACTTCAAATGAGAGGAAATCCATGTTTCCTTTTAAAGCGCCATCTTTTGCAACGTTCTTCAGTTTAATTAAAGAATCATAATCAGTTAAATCAGTTTTTTCGAAAATAGTAATCATATTACGTTGAATGTTAGAGAGATATTCAGCTAAACAAGATTTGATTCTTTCACCTATTTCATTTTCATAACGTAAAGCTTCAAAAGCATGGAAATTGTGTTTGACTTGAACACTCTTAAACTCAGCAACTAGAAGGGGTAAAATGTTGCCATTGAATGGGGATTCAATGTCAGCTAAGATTGAAGCTACAAGATCGTTCTCGTAATAAAAATAGAGTATTTTACCCTCATATTCTATTTCTCGAGGGAAAGAACAGACAACTTCGGAAGATAGAGCGATAATAGCACTAATGAGTCCTGTGACTAAAGCATTATCATGAATTACACTATCTGGTAGGGAATCGTACTGATACAATAGCTCACCGTTTTTTGTTGTGATAAGGATCTTCACATCTGTCACTCCACTTACTGAATTACATGCAATCACTAACACACCATGTAAATAACTGCACTCCGTCTGCCTTTTATTTATTAATAATACGTAGATATTAACCCCAAATAACTACAAGTATACATTATGCGTTTTTTTCTTTTAAATCGTTTGGAAAAGGTAAGTAACAAAAAATGATTAAAATTACGACATAAATCTTATAGCGCTAATGAAGTGGTGTTTTACCACATCCACCAAAAGACTCCAAAGAATATTGCAAAGAAAATAGCAGGCAATACTAGGAAGAAGATAATTAGTAGTGCTTTGACAGCTGGAGACATTCCACCACGTTTTTGAGGGGGATAAGCATATTGAGTTCCTGGTACTGCATCATAACTTCCTGACATACTTGAACCTTGTTGAGGTTGATATGGTTGATAAGATCCAGTTTGAGATTGTGCAGGCTGATAAGGCTGATTCTGAGGAGGACCATCAGGTGTACTAATTTGCTGACCACAATTTTCACAAAATCTATTAGAGGAAACATTTTTAGCTCCACAATATTGGCAAAACATCGAACTCATTTTTCTATCAAGGTTCTATAGCTTAAACGATTATTTAAAATCATCCTTTTGGATAAAGTGGATTAGAGAAATATCTCTTTCTCTCTTTTCTTACAACAATTACTTCAGTAGTCATTTGAAATAGAAATTTCTAAAATAAAATGTTTCGAGGAAATTATCGTCTTGCAAAACTATATTTTTTTAAAAGGTTGATTATCTTTATTTTTGGAGTTAAGATTTCCCCCATGAACTGGTTTGTAATTACAAGTACGAAATGCAATCTCAGATGTCGTTATTGTATGAATGAACCACATCCCGATCTACCAATTCAACCAACTTGGAAAACCCAAGATTTAGTAGATTTTCTTTCTCAAGATAAATCACCTACAATCTGTTTCTATGGGGGAGAACCACTTCTAGAGATAAATAAAATACTAGAAATTATGGATAAAATAGATGCAAAACACTACTCTTTACAAACAAACGGTTTGCTATTAAATAAACTTCCAACCGAATACTTAACTAGATTTTCTACAATTCTCGTATCTGTTGATGGTGACGAAGAAACAACAGATGTTAACAGAGGGAAGGGAACTTATGATAAATTGTTAACCAACATCAAAGATATTCGTTCAAGAGGCTTTACAGGAGATCTAATTGCTAGAATGGCAATCTCGGAAACATCTGAAATCTACAAAGATGTTGTTTATCTGATTGAAAACACAGAATTGACTTTTGATCATGTTCATTGGCAGCTTGATGTCGAATGGGACGAGAGAATGGAAACAAGATGGGAAAATTTTCCTGAATGGATGCTGAAGTATAATGAGGGAATTTCTCGCTTAGTGGAGTATTGGTTTAAAAATATGGAAAGGGGAAACATCAAAGGCATGGTCCCCTTATTGGGTATTTTTAGACATATCCTAAACAATACTTCAACAGATTTACCTTGTGAAGCAGGGTTGAGAAGTTTCGCAATTAGAACAGATGGTAAGATATCTTTTTGTCCGCTTCCACCTGAATACGAGTTCTCAGTTGTTGGAGATATAGAGAAAAACACCCCATCTGAGCTAGAGAATGCTATTGGGGTGGGCAAAACCTGTCTAGAATGCGAAGTTTACAATCTATGCGGTGGGAGATGCCTTTTTGCTGAAAAAACTCAATTATGGGGTGAAAAAGGGTTTGATTTAGTTTGTGGAACGGTTAAACATCTAATAAGAGAACTACAATCTATCAAACCTAGAGTAGAAAATCTAATTAAGAAGGGAATTGTAAATCGAGAAGAATTTGACTATCCAAAATATAATAATACAACTGAAATAATTCCTTAATTCAGATTTTCCAAAGAGTGTCAATAATAGTAGAATCCCCATCTTCAAATAGCCTTAGAATGCTATCCTTAACTAGCTCATCGATTTCAACGGAAATCTTCTGCTTAGTCGCTTTTACTTGGGTTAAGAGTGTATCTAAGTTAATTCCTCCATTTCTATGTTCTTTCAAAACTATCAGAGCAATTTCCCTCCGAAGGTCAGGTAAAGAAAGAATTGTTTTCATATCAAGATAGTCTGGTTCCTTATTATGTTCAATTATGTCTTGAAGCTGTGAAGACAATTTAGAGAGTGTTTCCATATTGAAGTCATCAAGTTCATAGATCCAATTACTTAATCTCTGAATTAAATGTTCAATTTTAGAAATACGGTCATTAAATTTCTGGTAATAATCTTGAGAAAGAACAAGGAATAATAACACAGGGATTGGTGCCCCAAACTCGTCATCAATGAGTAAGTTAACAGGAGAGACCCATTTCTTAGTCTCTTCAACATAAAATGGCTCGAGGAATTGGTTGATCTCAGCTTCAGTATTAGCAAAGAAAGCAACGAAAAAATCTTGAGTGAAATTGTCCAACAATAACTGCTCAGAAACTACGGGTTTGATAGTTGAATAATTCATAGTGTAATTTCCGCTAATGTCTCGATAACTTACAAGATTGAATTCTAAAGCTTCAGAAATGGATTTATGGATTTTCTGAACAGTAACTCGAATTCGAGAAGGAAGTCGTTTATCAGGAAGGAAAGATTTGATGTGACCAATAGTAATATGTCTGGAAGAAGAGAGTTTCTTATCAAAGGGGTAAGTTTTATCATCAGATAGAAGTTGAATATAACCTTCAATTCTGTCACCAGGTTCTATGTAGGTAAGCATGGTAGGGATAGTAAGTCTATTATTAGAGGTTATAGATGATTCAAAGGTATAAGGTAACTTCATTGCAACACTTTCCGTTCTAAGTAAAGTAAGAAAAAAGACAATTTATCAGATAAAAGGTTTTGGCATTCATATTTCAATCTGCTCTTGTTTAGTGGTATCTTTGGAAACAGGTTCAAAGCCCTTCTTGAAAGGTTTGATTTTACGATTGAAAACTTCTTTTTCAGCTAAGTAAATAAGAGCAATGCAATAAAGAAGGAAGTTGATTAGAGGGATAAAGTACCCCCAAACGCCGATAGCAACAATGAAGCAGAATAAACCTACTAAAAAGAGGAAGATCAACTCAGCATGTTTAGCAGTAGCGGTGGTAAAAGGAAGGAGTAAATCAGCAAAATCTGGAAGAGCAAAAAAGCAAAAGCAGACTATAAGATAAACTATTAACCATCTACCAACTGGAAAATTAATCCAGTTAAAGAAAGCTATCAAGTCAGGATGAAATTGAATAAGTAAAATGACAACAACTATGTTCATCAGCGGAGCTATACCTATCAATAG
Organism: Candidatus Heimdallarchaeota archaeon; assembly: GCA_030607575.1. Taxonomy (GTDB): domain Archaea; phylum Asgardarchaeota; class Heimdallarchaeia; order Heimdallarchaeales; family Heimdallarchaeaceae; genus UBA460. Next base: position 4,506 of record JAUWJS010000031.1, read on the forward strand.
GGCATGCCAGACATTCTTGAGATCACCTGAAAGACTCTGACTTGACACATCGCGAAGCGTCATGCTCATATGAAAACTAACCTTGATGTCATAGCCTAACATTCGGATAGCAAGTGAGTGCCAAAGCATATGGAACCAACTACCTGGGAAAAAGATTATGTTGAGATATTTTTTTAGTCCTCTGAATAACCAATCAGAAAGAACATCGAACAATAACTTAGCTATAAAAAGGGCTAGGAGGGCAAGAAAAGTTATTCTTGCAGCGCCAGTAAATATTCCAACGAATGCTTCATAGATATCTAGAATGAATGGAGGTATTGCCATGATCTATACTCCTCTTTTCCACAAAATTACCCAAACCTAGTTCATTATTCGCATTCTTCCTCTTAATTAAAGAACGATACCTGTAGATCTTTCTTTTCAGAAATTCTATATCTACTTTATACTTATTTTCTAGTAAAATCCAGTAAGCATGAATCATTCCTCTATCAGAAATATACAAAGTAAGAAGACTTGAAACCATCACCAAAGCAGCATCTTCAATGTCTATCTTAGGAATAATCCTATCATCAATCAGATCAAAAGCCTTCCTCTGAATAAACTCAAGTGTGCCTTCATTCTGAGGAGAAAATTGCACGATTTCGTTTATCAGCTGAGTAACTCTGTTCTTCAGCATAGGACTAAAAATATTATTCCTTTTTCTTTGGATGTAACCTGCAGCAAAAAGCTCAGATTGTGTCTTCTTCATAGAGAAATAACTGAATATTTTACCCTTCTTCAACCCCAAAAAATCTCTAACATGTTCAATGTGATTAGGTGATAACTTGTTACCCACTAAAGTTAGACGGAAGTCTAACATTGCTAAAAAGTGGTTAGCAACGTGATTCTTAGTGAAGTATTTATTTGAACCATAATCTTCAAGAAAATCAGGTAAAAGCTTCTGGAATTGCAGGATAACTTCGCTAACAAGTTTGCCAGGATAATACTCCAAGAAAATGTTAGAGAGTTGATCGATGAAAGTCATGATGCGATTGGTACGATCTTCTTCAGGATTAACAAAATAGCTCTTGACAATACTAGCTTTCCGTAAGCCAGGAGCTAATATTTGTGAGAGATCATGAGGGGAGAGGTAGGTGCCTAAAGCACCACTTTGTTCCTCAAATCGTTGTTTTGCCACGATACTCATATGTAGACCTTCTTGCCATGTCTAAATTTACAGCTTGGTTTTGTTTATAAATCACTTACTAGAAAAGTTGCAGTTAGGTTGCAACTTGCGTCATAAAAATTTCTTGGGGTTTATATACCCTCAGAAAAAGAATAACAGTTATAAATAGTGAAAGAGAAGTTGACTGCCATGAAGAAAGAAGAGAAAGAACCTACTTTTGAAGAATTGCAAGAAAAGATGCAATAAGAAGAAGTGCTTTTATTTTTAAGAACAGAATCTTTAATTACATTATACACTATGGTTTTATGAAATCAATGCGAATTTATATGGATGTCTGTTGCTTGAATCGTCCTTTTGATGATCAATCACAACACAAAATACATCTTGAAGCAGAAGCTATAAAGATTATTTTTGATAAAATCGAACTCCAAAAATGGAAAATAATTAGTAGTGAGGTTATAGATTTAGAAATCAGTAAAATTCCAGAACTCCTAAGGAAGCGACAAGTTGAGCTTTTAGCTTCTGTTTATCAAGACAAAATTCGTATAAATGATGAAATTATCGAACAAGCAAAAACAATACAATCATTAGGAATCAAAGCATTTGATGCATTGCATGTCGGTTGTGCTAGCTATGCAAAAGCAGATGTATTTCTCACAACAGATGAGGAATTGATTCAGAAGTATGAATCGCATAAAGATAAATTTCAAATTCGCATTGTTAATCCTTTAGAATGGATTTATGAGGTGGAATAATGACAAGCTTAAGCCCAAACGAAATCAGAAAAAAAGGACTTGAAGCTCTATTTGAGTCCTTAGGACCAAGCGGTATGTTGAAGTTCCTAGAACAATATGAAATGGGAGCTGGAAATTATACTGAAGAAAGAAAGAAGTGGTTGAAAAATCAGGATATTGATTCAGTAATAGAGGAAATAAAAGAACAAAAAGAATCTTGAATGAATAATATTAGTTGCTTCACCAATTATTTCAAATGCCCGAATGACTGCATAGGACGTCTTGAAATCATTTTTGAAATGATTGAATTCCATGTCTTCTGTAAATTGCTCAATCTTAAGAATTGAATCAAGTATGTCATCTAAATAATCTATGTATACTCGTTTTGGGTTCATACTTCGATAAGCTCTTCGAGGATTTGCTTTCCTATGTTATGCTTGAGTGCATCTTTCATAACCAAATCTACTTTTGTTCCAAGTAATTCACTTAAGTAATATTCTAAGCGGATGAACTGAAATAAACTAGGAGTCTCAAAGAATTCAACTAAGATATCAAGATCACTATATTCTTTTTGCTCCTTTCTTACATATGAACCAAAAATGCCTAGATAATTAATCTTAAACTGCTTCTTAATATCTCTTAGATTTTTCCTTAATAGTTTCAGATAAAATTTCACTTTTTCATCTTCTTTAGATTCTATAGTTGTCATTCAGTTCATCTTTTACTATCCATTTCGATATAAAAATACTTTCTCATAATAAATTCTGAATAACAGTTATAAATAGTGAAAGGAAAGTTGACTGCTATGGATTACTTCTGAAGAATTAATCAAAGCAAATAGAAGAATTTATTTAGAAAAAAAAAGAAGATTTGAACTAGGATTTTTTCTTATTCCTAGTTACTAAATAGCTCAAAGAAATTACAGCTGTAAAGATTATTCCAATCGTTGAGAAATCTGTTCTTATTGGAGTTGGCTTTAAAGTATCATCTACAGTAAATGTAAAGGATATCTGAATTATTCCCCTTATACTATGTTGTGCTTGAATTACAACTGTATGAAGACCATCTGGTCCTGGAACTACTATTTCATATGGAGTATCAAATGAGGTTAAAGGTTCAGCATCTATTTGATATTGTATCCAGTTTAAATCTGTTGGGTCAACATCAAAAACAAGTACTGTATCTGAAAAAACTGTGTCACCATTTGAATGCGAAGTTAGTGAGACAATTTCGCTTATTTCCACACTGCAAGAACCATCATATGTTCCATCTACCCACTTGACAACAAGGTAGTAGGTATCATCGCTTGAAACAGTAAATATTGTTGATTCGTTAGCAACAACCCCTAGGATACATTCAGCTCTAATTATTGGGTCACCATATTGAGTGGGATCAGTGTCCATCAAGAACAAATCAGCATCTGTAAATGTCCCAACGTTAAAATCTCCATACATTCTGTAAATTTTATCAGTTTCAAGGTTAATTTGTCTAACGGCTACATGAGTTCCATATTGACGTCCCGATAGAGTAATTACTTCAGTTATACCAACAGATAGCCACCTAGTTACGGCTTGGATAGCACCTTCTACAGAGACAACTCCCCAACCTTCTGTAAAATCTTTACTATTACGATTGAGAAGAGGGAGTTGCGCAATTGCGTCACCATCCCCATCATAGAATTCTCCTCCTGTACCGATTGAACCTTCTATGTTGTAAACCTCACTTGCACTCATGCAGATGATTTGTTTGATTTTCTTAGCAGTTTCCCAAGAGTAAGTATATGATCCTTCTTCTTGTATCATAGCATCAACGACAAGTTGAACTAGTCCTGCCACAAATGGAGATGCCATCGAAGTGCCTTGGAATCCTCTGTAATTGTTACCATAGTAATCTGTTCTAGGTGGATAAGATGTTTGAGTATTATAGGAATAAGCTTCATCTGCATCATTACTATCTGCTGCGATTATTGGTTGCAAAATAGCTGAACTACCAGAACTAGCAAAACTACCACCTGGAGCTACAATGTCTGGTCGTAAGAAAGCTTGACTGATATGACCATTACTACTGTAATAAGCTATCTCACTTGCTTTGTTTACTGCACCAACAGTGATAGCATCCGGACATGATCCTGGGGAATAGACTCCCCCTGAGGAAGTCCCACTGTTCCCAGCTGAAACAACACAAACTATACCCTTGTTTCTAACTAATGAAGTAACTGCTGAATCAATAGAAGAGACAACAGAAGGCCAACCTATTGACATGTTTACAACTGTCACATTATAGGTTTGACCAAAATCATACAGCCATTGAAGAGCATTTAACAGAGAATTAGTTGGACCAATACCCATATCGTCTAAAACTTTCAGACCAACGATATTACTTCCTGGTGCAACTCCTGTAAAACCTCCTCGACCATCAGCATAGGGATTTGTCCAGCCAGTATTATAAACAACCTCTCCTGAGAAGTAATTACCTCCTGCTCCTGCAGCGTTACCATACAAGGCACAATACCATCCAGCTGAACTAAAAGCATGGGAAAATACTCCTGGGGATGTACTATCGGGAGTAGTATAACTGTTAGCTACCCACGCAGTTGTAGCATCTATAAATCCAACATAGGTAGACCCACTGCCTTCCCATGAATAATAAATAGTTACAGTTTGAGCAGAGCTAAGGTAAAACCAAGTATACCACCAAGCGTCTCCATTAATTGTAGGAAGATAGCCTGAATCTTGCACCTTAATAATAGAAGTACTGCTAGAAGCGCCCTTAGATGCCGCTATGCTAGCTACGTGAGTTCCATGTTCACCTTTATCTGTCGGTGTTGCATACTCATCTCCTGATGCAATCTGATCAGCGCCAACAAAATCATGCCAAAAAACTACATTGAAGTTAGAGTCAAGATGGGTATCATCAATTCCTGTATCTAATATAGCTATAGCTGTATTAGAATCTCCTGTGTATCCATACCCTTGTGCTGCTTGCCATACTTTTCTCACTCCAAAATCCTCTGTTACATCAAATAAAAGAGCATGTCCTAATGCATTCTCTTCTAGATAAAGTGAGGATCCTAGATCACGTATTTTGAGCAAGTTTACAGCTGTTCCTTTTATGTGTATAGCATAAATAATTGAATATTCTTGGAGTATTTCTATACCATTCATTTCTAAAAATAACCTATCAGCTAGTGTAATTGGGCCATTCAAGGAAAGAATAGCGTCATAAACAGCTGAAGGTGCACTTGTTACTAATTTTTGCTTGAATGAATCTTGAAAATGATCTTTATTTATATCTTGAGTATAATCAACTTTAACTAAATTGTGATCTTGATCCATACTAGGATTTTCAACCATTGCTATTTCATTGATTGATGAGATACCTTCAGGAATTGCTGCAACTCCTGAGAATAAAGATAGATTCAGAACAAGGAAACTAAAAACAACAATTAGTCCGATTTTTCTTTTCGAAAACAACATTGAGACCTCGTGTTTTTTCTGTCATTTCTTAGTTTATTTCATTATTTATAGTTATTGAACTCAATAATGACTTTTGTCAGTTTCTTTTTTTTACTCTTTAATATGCTAGACTGACAGAGATTAATGAAAGTAATATGATTGCTAAACTCTGGGGCGATACAAGAGAAACACAAGAGCTAGCTAAGAAAAATCTCGAAAGACAACTCGAAAGACTTCTTCTAGAAAGAGGTTCTGTAAACTTTACTGATCTTTATGAAGAGTTCTGGCATGGTCACCATTTGCTAAATCATTATCTTCAGATCTTTCTTAAAATTAAGGAGCTAGAAGAGGAAGGCAAGGTAATCATTGATGAAGAAAAGAATATTTCTCTTGCTAGAGTTTCTTTCTTAGATGAATATGGTTTGAAAGAGGTCACTATCTGGGACTTAGAGCATAAGAAGGAAGATATTGAGGAAAAGAAGGAAATTATTGAACGTTATCAGAGAATAAACTATCTTGCTTAGTCGTTTTGAAAAGCATATCTTTATTAGATATCGTCGAGTATTTTTAGTGTCTGGAAGGAATACAGTTAGTTAGTCAGGGTGAATAAATGTCCAGTGCAACTGTTTGGTCAGAAAAAAAGATGTCTGGAATCTTTTTCGGATTGTTTGGAATTTTAATAGTATCGGTTGGTTTGCAAATCTATACTCATGCAGTTTTGTTTCCTATAATTGCCTTGATTTATCTTAGTGAGATCACTAAAACACTTGGTTTTTTGCTTTTATTAGTGCCAATCTATAAAATCGGTGAGTTCTATCCAGATGAAAAACAAACAGTAAATGCAGCAATAATTAGTTTAGTAATCACCTTAATTTTGGATAATATCTTGCTATATACAGGTATTGGAGGGGTTAGTCTTATCGTTTTTGCGACTATTTATGGTGTTATTATGGGATATGCATTTTTGATGGTTCATCGCTCTTTAAGCGTTCCTCCTGATGGTTATGGTAATCCATTCTTCTTGCTCTATGGTTGGCTCTTTTTTATAGCAGAAATAATACTTATCATCGATACTTTTACTTTCATGTCAGGAATTGGAATTATTGCTATACTAGTTGAAAAATATGTGAGTATTGGGCTGCTTGGAATCATAGCTTTCAAATTCTTAGCTGATGCCATAAATAAACCACTCTTACAAAAGAAAACAAAGATTTCTAAACCTAAAAAACCAGAAGTTTATCAAGGAGTTCAAAAGGAAGAAGCTAGGTATAAACCTTCCGAGGAAGAGGTTCAAATCGCCGCTGAAAAGGTTGAAGATGAAATAATTCTTAACTACTGCACATTCTGTGGAGCTCAAAACTTTGCATATGATAAGTTTTGCAAAAATTGTGGTAGAGAGATGAAATAAATAGTCTATGATTTGGTGAATATGTCAAAGAAAAAAAAGAAGAAGGAAGTTAAGAAGAAACCTGAAGAGAGAAAACGTTTTGTTGTCGAAAATAAGAAATCCTCTTTTGAAAAATCTGCTGAAGAATTTGGAGTTGAACTTAAACAGCCTTTGAGAGATCAAGAAGTAAGTTACTGCAGCAGATGTGGTTACGAGAATCTTCCTACTGATGAGAAATGTTTCAATTGCAGATCACCTTTACATATTTATACCGATGAGTTTTCTGAGCTTGAAAAACTAGAAGAAGCGAAAAAAAAGTTTGAATGATTGCTTCTTCATCTCTTTCATTGAAATTTTTACTGAAAATCTGAAAAGAATAGATGCTACTAAAAGAAAGAAGAGCAGAAATAGAAAGTAATAGTTAGTGATTGGTTTAATTTAACAATATTTTAAATACACTCAAAGCTTATTGTTTTTGATGAAACAATCCAATATCAATTTTACTTCGTTGATACTACTATTAATGCTAGCAGCTATTGTTCCAATTATTCTTACAATTGATTATCCAGATAAAGCAATTTTGATCCTTTCTGATGATGATTTTGACAATTACGATTTCTCTGGAACTGGAACAGCTGAAGACCCATTTTTAATTGAAGATTTAAAAATCACTAAGGAACCCAAAAATGAGAATATGTATGCAATTAAGATTTTCAACACATCAAAGCACTTTGTAATCCAAAACTGCAGATTAGAAGAATATCATGGAGGAATAGACTTAGATGATAATGCAAATGGAACTGTAAAAATAATTAACAATTATATTCACAGCATGACTTGGTATAAAGGAATAGATGTTAGTAAATCAAATCTAGTTACTATTGTTAATAATACATTAATTGATACTGATTTCGCGATTGCAGTAAGCTATAGTGATAACGTAGTTATTCACAATAATACAATTTATCGAAACCAAGTGGGGGTTATAATAAAGGATTCACATTTTGTTGATGTTTCAAATAACAATTGTAGTGAAAATCGTTGGGGTATTATTACTAGACAGTCTAATTTTACGATAATTACGGGAAATCATTTCTTTAAGAATTCACATTGGTGGGAAGTAGATCCTTACAATGTAGGAACTGGAATAGAAATTCATGATGGTTATCATATAGAAATACTAAACAATACTATATCAGAGAACAATAGATACGGGATTGATGCAACCAACCTACATTTAAGCACTATATCATTTAATAACATTAGTTACAACTACATAGCAGTAAATCATGGATATGGAATTAAATTCGTTGATTCAAACGACAATAACATAACTTACAATTTAATCGAAGAAAACAGAGAATATGGAATCTATCTTGAACATTCGAGAGATAATATTATTCATCACAATGCTTTCATACAAAACGGTAACCAAGTCACTGCAAATGCGTTTTCATTAGATACTTCAAACAACACATGGTTTGATACAACTACTTTAGCTGGCAACTTCTGGATGGGGTGGAATACTAGTATTCCTTATGCAATTCAGGGAGAAACAACTGTAGATCCTTATCCACTGGAAGTAAATCCAGTTGAATTAGAGCTTTACTTCATGGTTAATGAAAAATAATATTTTTAAAATAAACTCTGCCATTTTTTTAAATCTTAAGAACCAACCGAGCGTCGATGACGAGAAAATCTTACCACACAAAAATTAATTTACGTGGTAAGATTCTTGTTCGATAATTTGCTTCGCTTGGGAGATTTCCATTTATATTCGTTTGACAAACCTTATAGTTGTTAGATTCATAGATATACTAATAGAATGACAAAGATAGCAATCTATGTTTTTGATGGTGTAGAAGAGTTAGGTTTAGATATTGTCTATAATTTATTAAAGAAAACTAGAACACTCAAACAACACGGAATTCTCCCTATAAAACAACCTTTGGAAGTAGATCTTATTGCAAGTGAAAAGTTAGTTGTTGGTACAAAAGATATGCAAATCACTCCACATCAAATTGGTTTAGATTTTACCGATTATGACATTCTCATCATTCCAGGGGGAAAAGGAGTTGAAACTATTGTTAAGAATCAAGAATTTTTGGACAAGCTAAAAGAATTCAGTCAAGAAAAAATGGTCTGTTCAATTGGTTTAGGCTCGTTTGCTCTTGCTCTTGCAGGGTTATTGAAAAATAAAAAAGCAACAACTCATCATAAGCATTTTCTCAGGTTGCAGAAATATTGTAAGGTTGAAAACAAACGAGTAGTTGTTGCTGATAAAATAATAACAGCTGGCGGCATGTTAAGTGCAGTAGATTTGGCAGAAAAAATACTGGAAATTTGTTATTCAAAAAGCATAGCTGATATTGTTTTGGAATATGCAGAAGCTCATAGAAAATCTAAAGGAATAGGTATAGTTCTAGGAGAGATTGACGAAGAGTAACTAGAAAATTGATCTGTAAATACTTCAGTTGGTTGCTCGAATCTCAAAAAGCTCAGATTTCAAAGAATGGATTCTTTTCTAAGAAAATGTTTCCTAGGATTAAAATGCTAGAAATTATCACACTTATAAGTGTGTAAACCCTATAATTAAGTTGAATGAAGAGAATTAGTTTAACATTATTAGTGCTAAGCATTTTTTTCTTAAATATAGTACTCTCTTCATTTGATAGTCATTATTATGCAAAAGAAGATCAAAGTATCAATGAATTAGAGATACCTATTTTTAACAATTCAGAACTGAGATGGTCATTTCTTTATGGGGATATTAGTTCTTTCAGTATCCTATGCTTCAATTCTTCCAAAACGCTTGTAAAGGGTAATATATGTACTAATTATCTTTCTTCTCCATTCTCAGCTAAATTGAAGGACCACTATCTAAATAACTACTCAAATTTAACATCTCATCCACCTATTAGCATCCAATCTGATGAAGATTTCACTTCTCTTGGATTAAACAATTCTGGCAATATTGATGATCCATTTATCATTGAGAATCTCTATATCAATGTAACTAGTGAGAATGAAATAGGAATAAACGTTGAGAATACATTAAAATTTTTTGTAATCAGAAATTGTTTGGTAGAATCATACAATAGTTCAATTATAATCAACAACATAGCAGAAAAAACAGCATACATTTTTAATAACATATTAATTCATAAATCAAATCCTAACCCTTCAGTAGGAATCCATTTTAGTTCTTCTATTGGTTCTATTATTGAAAAAAACACCTGTAAGAAATTTACTTATGGTATAAAAGCTGAAAAAGCTACAAACACTGAAATAAAAGAAAACAAATGTCTGGGTTCTAGATATGGAATTTATATTAATTTTGCTTGCAATTTATCAATAATTGGCAATCAATGTAGTAGAGGAATCTCTTTTTCTACAAGCAGTCCAGCAGGAATACTACTATCAAATTCTCCAGAAAGTATAATTGAGCAAAACACATGCAGTTACAATAAGATAGGCATTTCAATCTATAATTCAAATCACACAATCATAAGGAAAAACAATTGTTACTATAATGCGATCCGTGATTGTTGTTCTTCTATTTTTTATCAAGATGCAGGGATAAGCATTTGTATCTCACATAATTGTTCGATTGAGGAAAATAACTCTTATTCAAACTTCAAGGGTATTGGAATAATGGGAACCTCAAATTCCAGTATTAGTAAAAACCTAGTTAGAGATAATTCAGATGGAATTGCAGTTTTAAGCATCGCAAATTCTAGAATCTATAACAATACTATTGAGAATAATGTTATGGGCATAGATATAACAAGTTGGTCCCATATGCTAGCAGAGTTTAATGTAATCGAACATAATGTCATTACAAATGGTGGTTATGGGTTGTTTTTATGGGGATGTTATAATAGTCAGATAAAATCAAATGAGATTTCGAATAACAAAGGTTATGGAGCTTATCTTAATATCAATAATGAAGATAACGAGTTTTATCACAACTATTTCATTAATAATAGCTATAAAAGAGAAGAAGAGTCAAAACAAGCTTGTGATAAAGGAGAGAGAAATTTCTGGTACAATAAGGAGATTAAGGAAGGAAATTATTGGGATGACCTAGAGGAGATTGTATATAGAATAGATGGATCTGCAAATTCAATAGATCTATATCCATTAAATGGTCCTCTTAGAGAAATAACTATACTATCGTATTTAGCTGCAAAACCTTTTCTTTTGATAGTAAGCAGTCTGATAGCTTTTAGTATAGTAATTAAAAGAAGAATAAGAAAGTTTAGTTAAACTCAGGTACAAAGGGATTAACCACTAGATTCATCTTGAAAAAGGCTTGGAAGGATAGTTGAAATCAGCCACAACACTGAGGCAAGCAGATTTGAATATTGAAATTGTTTATCAAAATTTAAAAATCGTTTTACAACTTATCGAAAAGAATAACATATATTTATTAACATGAAGATGCTAGCATCTTATTGCACTTAAATCTCAACCTAGGTAATAAATATGTTAAACTCAGATATCAGGCAAAAATCAATGTCCCCATTTCTAATTTTGAATGGAATATTACTAGCTGTTGCAGGAGGAATCACTATACATCTAGCAATAATTAATACTATTTCATCAAGTTACATGAGTTATGGGGAGGCATTAACTGGGACAATTAGTTCTTATGTTGGAATTGCTTTTCTTATCGTTCCGATAGCTATAATTGGTAGCCTTTACACAAAAAACAAAAAAACAACTAACACAGCCATCGTTTTACTGCTCATCTACATTGGAGCAGATCTATTTGTAAGTCTCACTCCGAGCATATCATCTTGGGGAGGTGGATGGGGAGGATTAGCAGTCCTTGTTGTTTACGGTATAGTGAGAGGAATAGCATTTCAAACAGCAAATAAAGGGTTAAAAGTACCTGCAAGAGGATATGGAAATGGCTTTCTGACTCTTTATGGTTGGTCTTATCTGACAACAACAGTAGTATATTTCATTTTAGCTTTTATAGGATTGACTACATGGAATGTGGGTTTATTGCGAGCTGGGCTCTATACTTTAATAGCTCAGATATACATAGATGGAATAAGTCTGGGAGCTGTAGGAGTGAAATTCCTAGTAGATGCAACTAATAAGCCTGAGATTAGCAGCCAAATGGAAGTAAGTGATGGAAGATATCAACCAATAAGAACAGAGGAAAGAGCAACAAAAATAGAAGCAACAGAATCAGTTGCGACACACTGTACATATTGTGGGGCTAAGATTTTCGATCGAGGAAAATTCTGTGAAAATTGTGGACAATCACTAACCTGATTTTTCTCTTCTTTTTTATTTCTTAGTTTTGGTTTTTAGATAAGATTTAAATAGTTTTAATTAAACAAGAATTGATAAAATAAAATAAAATAACCAGATGGAACATTAAAAATGAAGAAACTTCTTTTAGCAACAGGAATATTATATATTGTATATCCACTATTAGAAATATTGTTTGAATTTACTTCCCATCTTATGGGTGGAGGAGAGTTCTACTTACTTTTATATTTGCCAACAAAGTTGTGTTTTATAGCAGCACTAAGTTTAACCTTATTAATTGTAAGAAAACTGATTAAGAAGAAGAATACAGAATCGATATTTGATAAAGCAACTATTGTATTGCTTTCTCTACTAATTGCGTTTTATACAATTCAATTTGTAATTCTCGCTCCTTTAGGAATTCTGGCTGGAAGCTATATACTGTTTCTTGAACCAATGCCACTTGGTGGAAACATTTACTTTACTTATCCATATGGACTGGAAACTTTTTTTCCTATGATAATTATTGAACTATTAGCTTTTACAGGAATTTATAGAATTGTAAATGTGATTGAAAAGAAAAAAAGCAGTAGAATTATTCTTCTACAAGGATGGAACAAAGCAATCTTCTTCACACTATTTGTAATACTATCATATTCAATACCATTAGAAATTAACGGAAGCACTTTACCACGAAGCATAATTCATATTACTTCAAATGCAATTTATCTTACAATAAGTACAATAACTTCAATTATTCTGGGAGTTTACTTGATTTTGAGAAAAAAGAAAACGAAATAGAGTTGATGTTTTTCTCAGATTACTGTTTTTCAATTGTAAAATCTAGTCTAGTTAAGAATGGAAGATGGACACACTGTTAAGTTAAGTGGTTGTAAGGCAATTTTCTAAATTTCCTCGCGCTTATAAATGAATTTACTTCTTAACTTGTTGGTGAAAGACAAATGGCTTCGTCTACATCCACGAAACAAGTAATGATAAGTAAAAACGATCAAAAAGATTTTTTGACTCAATGTATTGATATTGCAATAGGAGAAGAAACAGGATCTCCTTATATGATAGGACTAGCAGCTGAGAAAGGGATACAAAAGGGAGATATAAACAGCTGGGAAGAATTAGCAGAACAATTTGGAGAAACAGACCCAAATATATTCAGAGACAAATCAATAAAGTTTACAACTACAAAGTGGGCATATGATTACTACTCTAAGAATCCAGGAATAGAATTGCAGGTAGCTGAGACGGGAGGGACTCTGGGGGCTCCTAAAAAAAATGTGCTCCTGGCAAACACTCTTCGAAACGACTTTGATAACATGGATTATTTCAGCTTAGAAACAGATACTTTTAATGTTTTAGCCAAACTATGCGCAGACCAATTCGAAGATTTCGGAATACCAAGATCACTAAATTATTTGGCGACAATCCCAACAGGCCCCCACACGATCGGAAAATGGACTTTAAAGAGTTTTGAACGCGATTTCGCTCAACACGTTTTCTTAATAGATATGGATCCAAGATTCATTAAGGTTGCAATGATGACCGATCCTAAAATTGGAGGTATGTATCTCCAGCACTTGCAGGATCAAGTTGAACGTATTGTTAAGCAGGAATTTCGAACAATTTCAGGAATGTTTACTACAGGAGTCTTAATTGAAAAGATGTTCCCATTGATACAGAACTTAAAAGAACGTGGAAACCTCCAAACCATCGTACACGGCGGCACTCCTCTTTCTAACGAAACTTTGAAGATTCTCAAAGAAGATCTAAAACTCAAAGTTTGCGGATTTTACGGCCAATCACTTTTTGGCACAGCTTTCGAATCACCAGATCATGAAGACTGGCATATTGACTATTTCCCTCATCCGCGAATGAATATGTTTGTCATCGACAATCCTACTGACATCTCTACCAGAGTTAATTATGGTGAACAAGGAACTGTAGTTAGCCAAAGAATCAGTCCTGAGACAGTTATCCCAGCTTTGATACAAACAGGTGATATAGCTACTCTGATTAAGCCTAAAGGTAAGTTCGGATTCGCTGATGGAGTAAGAGATCCTCACAGAGACTTAACTGGTAATCAACAAATGGGCGTATATTAAGTCCTAAACAGTCATTTTTTCAATCTTAGGGAGGTTGATTTTTCTTTTCCTTCTTAATTTTCGATAGTTTTATTTACTTTCGTGTATACTACAGTATACATGAAAACTATCACTATTTCGGATGAAATTTACAATAAATTAATACAGATCAAAGGAAATAGAAGTTTTAGCCAATTGATAGATGATCTAATATCTAAAGATGTTGAGAAACGTATTGATTTACTGATTGAATCTGCAAAAAAAACAGGTTATGAAAAGGAGCTAGAAGAGATTTCTAAGAAGATTAGAACTAACTTCAAGGTGAGAACATGAAGATACTTCTCGATACTTCCTTTTTGATTGAACTAAAGAAAGGCAATAAAAATGCTTTGAACACCTTAATAGATAGAAAGAAAAAAACTCAAGATATTCTTGTTAGTTCTCTAACCATTTATGAACTCCTTGCTGGAGCTCACTACATCTTGAAAAAGCATGATGATATCAAAGAACTTAAACAAATTCAAGAGATGCTCCAAAACCTTACTGAAGCTATAATTGACATCAAAGTTATCTGGAAAGCAGCTGAATTAAAAGCTGATTTACTTGTCTCTGGTGTAACTGTTCCTGACATAGACATCATTATAGCTTGTTCAGAGGATGCTGAAATAATAACTTATGACAGAGACTTCCAACCTTTAACAAATTTTGGTTTCAAGGTTACAATTCTAGAAAAATAATTCACCAGAATTTCTTACATAAGAAACAAATGGGAGTTTATTAAGTCCTAAACATTCATTTTTTCAACCTTAGGGAGGTTGAATTTTCTTTTCTTTCTCAAACCAATTTTACCTTTACTTCTAACTTATTAGCTAGCCTAGCTTGGTTCTCGTCTATTGTTATCAATTCTCCTTTTTCTTCCAAGGCAAACCTTATGTACAAAACGTCATAGATCGCAACTCCCTCATGAATGCCGAATTTGAAAGCTTCATCTAGGTATGGACTTGATTCATGTAACATTAGCGCTTTTTTACACAGTTTTTCTAATGACTTAAACATCGTTATTGAATCTTTTTTAGAAATTCTCTTTAAGTGTTGGTTCTTCCATATTGCATTCGCAGTCTCTAGTTGAACCAACTTCAGACTATCTGCTAAATGTAAGTATGGTTCCACATCTTCCCAACCTTTCTCCTTCAAGATATATTTCGATAGTGCTGATGCATCAATGACTCTCACGATCTTCCCTCACAGTCTGTAATGCTGTACCTTCTGGTACACCTGAAGTACTCTCAATCATTTTGTGGACTTCTTCTATAGTGCGTTTACTTTCTATTTCTCTAATTCTTCTTTGTATATATTCTCTGATTTCCTTACTCCACTCAACCTGATCTTTTAATTTCCTCATCTTTTTTCTCAAATCTTCAGGAATCTTTATAGACATAGTAGTACTCATGGTATCACCAAGAAGTATATTTTTATGTAATACATAAACGTTTCTATTCAAGGATGTTGTTTCAGATTCTAGGGAGGTTGATTTTTCGTTCTTTGAGAAGTATATTAAAACATCATTATTAGAAACTATAATATACTATAACACACTATAATTAATTATGAGTAAAACCACGATTCAAATTGATAGTGAGCTTAAAGTTATATTAGAGCGACTCAAAATTCATCCTAGGGAACCCTATTCCGATGTCATAGCTCGTCTGCTTTCTCTTAGTTCTGAATCCGCTGAAGAAATCCTCAAAACAATAGACAAGGTTCAAAGGGAAAAGATGAGAGAACTTTGGGATAATGAAGACGATGAGGTTTGGAACGATGTATGAATTTGGGGATGTTATTCTAACAAAGATAGCCTTTACAGACCAGAATATTGTCAAGAAAAGACCTGCTCTAGTTCTTTTTGAAGAACATGATAATATCATTGTTGCGGGAATTACAAGTAATCTGAAGATGCAGGGAATCAGGTTATCAATTGATGAAGGAGCTGTAAGAGAAAGTATCATCAAAACAAATTATATATTCACTATTGGTAAAAAAATTATTACTCGTAAATTATTCGAGTTGAAGAAAGAAAAGAAAAAAACAATCTGTGATGAAATCAGGAATAAAATCTGTGGGAATTTCTCACTTTAGTAATTTCAGAGCAGTTTCATGAGACCTTTCTTAAGAGCAACAAATGAGCGTCTATTAGCCCCTTTCATTTATTTTATTCAACCAAGGGAGGTTAAATTTTCTTTCTTTAACTCAGTTAAAATGACAATTGAGAAAATACAAATCCAGTTTTCTAAGAATTGAAGATTCATCTATTATTGATCATTTTCTCTATTTTTCTATAGTAAAATGTTTAAAAAAGCGGGAAGGTTATTTTAGCCAAAAAACTAAAACAAAAGAACATTTTTATTCTAAATCACAATTATGTATCTTTGGTGAACAATTTTGTATTTAGTAGCAAAGGGTTTTGAAGAGATACAACAAATAATGATTAAAGGTGAGTATACC
>JAUWJS010000154.1 GCA_030607575.1 Candidatus Heimdallarchaeota archaeon
CAGCGAGGAGATGTAATTTGTCGTAACTGCTCAATAATTGTTGATAAAGTGATAGAAGGTAATCACTTCTTAAATGGTGATGGACCTGATTGTAGGATGGGATCTCCTGAATCTAGAAGAAATACTGTCTCAACTTCATTTAGAGTCTATGATGCAAACGCAGATATGAGAGATAAATTTAGAAGGCTATACAATGCAGCTAATTCATCGTACGACGCAGTCGAAGAGAACAAAGGGCGTATATTATCTATTTTAACTCGTCTTGGTTTTTCCGAACATGGTCGTAACGATCTAATGTTTGAACTAAAGAAAATTTATGCTGCTGAGAAGAGAAAAGGCAACAAAGTAACAAATATTTTCCTAGTTTGTACTGCCTTGACTATTAAACATATGAAGAATCGTGGAATGGCTTGTTCAATTAATGATATAGTCAATATTTTCAAAGAATCTGGAACCAAACTTAGTTCTAAGGCAGTCAGGGACTACATAATAGAGTCAGGTATGTCTTACAAAAACAGTTCTGCTGAATCATTCATTCCTAAGTATTTAGCTCAGCTAAAATCTAATGATATTATTAGAGAGAGGTTAGAAAATATTGATCCTGATGATGAGCTAGCTTATGATAAACTCATCACTTCCATCGAAACAATAGCTACTAAGCTCAGCCAAATTAAAGTCAACGGTAGAAAGCCCAGCGTTTTCTCAGTTAGTTGTTTGTACATCGCAACCAACCTAGTTGGCAAGCGATACTTGGGAGAACCATTGATCTCCAAAGAAGAAATTTCTCGTTTCCTAAGTGTTCCTTCAACTACTCTTAGAGAGCATTGCAGGTATGTTATGAACCACTTAAAGCTCAATTTGTGATGATTTCCCTTTTTTCTCTTTTTTTGCAATTTACTATCAATATATTTTTAGAGTAAAATTTTCATTATGTAATTGTATATAGTTGATTTGAATCACCATGATATCTAAAGGCGAACAAAAACGGTTTCTTAAGCTGCTAAAATCCAAACATGTAATTGAACGCTTAGATTCACTTCATGATATGAAGAAGTTGGACTTAGGAGCTTCTTTTGCGTTCTCAGCCTTAGTTGATCTTGTAAAAAAGGATTCTGACGATTTAGTTCGCATAAATGCTCTTGATATTTTAGCTGTTTTAGCTGGGGAATCACAAGAAGCCTTAGCTGTGATTCAAGAAGCCACCCTTTCAGATACATTAGGAGTCAAGAAAAAAGCTGAACGCCTACTGATTAAAATTAAAGATGTTTTTGAAGATATTTTAGAACCTGAAGCTGAACCTCAACCTCTAACCGATGAACTATTCGAGAAAGTAGAGACTACAGTTGAATCTGAAGGAGAAATGCCCACTCCTGTAATTCCCACAACTGTTCCAACTCCTACTCCAACACCTATCAGTTTTGACCATACTGAAGATCTTAGTGATGAATTTGGTGCTGGAGAAACTGATGATTCAGGTATTTATGTTGCTCAGCCTCCGCCTATGGCCCCAGGAGCTGTTTTTGGGGCACCTACTGGGAGTATCCCTATGGCTCCTGGAATGAAGGATCCGTCAGAAATGGAGGATGCTGATGAAGTTACAGAGGAGGCAGCTAAAGCAGAAGAACTAGAAGATTTATCCGAAGCCCCGATCCCTTCAACTTATAAGAATCTCCAAATTCTTATTGACAATATCGCGGAAGAGGAAGACCAAGAAATTATCTCCTATGCTGTATCTATGATTGAAGAGACTCTTAATTTTCTTACCAACCACCTCATGGAGACAATAGGTGTTGAAGAGGAAATGGATTGGAAGAAATTCATGGAATATAAATACGATTCTGAAGAAATAGTATTTATGGAGAAGATACTTGTCTTAGTTGCTGGAGGGATTGAAACTGGAAAAATTACCTTTGAAGATTTAGATATCCTCAACGTTCTTGGTTCTCTTGCTCAGAAACTAGAGATGATTGAAGAGACAATTATATTCTATCAGAATGTTGTGAAACTTGATCCAAAGAATGTCGTTTCTATGTATAATCTCGGCCTCCTTTACGCCAAGATAGGTAAATTTGATGAAGCTATTCAACAGCTTGAACCTATTCTGCAATATGATGAGAACCATTTTGCTACTATTGCCAAATTAGGTGATATGTTTTTCCATGGGAAAAATGATCTTGATTCAGCTACTAAATACTATCAACGAGCCTTTGATCTCCAACCAGAAGATTGTATAACTGGTCTCAAACTTGCATCAGTTCTAAGTAAACAAGAATCATTTGAAGAAGCAACACACATTATTTTTACTCTTTTGAAAGATAACAATGAAGATCCTGACTTGTGGCTAAATTATGCAGTATTACTCGTTAAACAAGTGAAATTCGATGAAGCTTTAGAAGCTTACAACAAAGCTTTGAATCTTGCTCCAGAAGATTGGAACTTCAGAGAAAAAGCTGAAAGCGAAAAGGATAGAGTAGAACAGATAGTTAATGCGCCAGAGTATACAGAAACCGATGATGAAAATCTCAAAGCAATGGTTGTTGAGGACAAAAAAATCAATTTGATTAAGCTGTTCATATTTGCTCAAAACCCGCTTGAAGATGAGGTGTTTATGGCTATCTTTGACTGGTTTAAGACAAGTAAACCAAAATACCAAGTTGCTGAAGGAATTATACCAAAGTATGGAAGTATAATGAATACTGAAGAATTCCCACTTGACCCATTAAGAGCACAATCTTTTGCAGAAGTAGTCTGGGGAGAACAGTTTGACTCAGAACTATCATTAGCAAAATTCCATCATGAATTATATGACCTAGATAATTATGGTAAAATCATCTTTTTTATAGAAGCAGAAAGTTAAGATTTAATTTACATTAACCTTATTTCTTAACCGGTAGTTAAATTGGTAATTAAGTATTATTATCATTTTTCCATGAGATATTCCCAATAAATAGTTTCATCCTCATCTATGTCTTTCAGAAGTTTCTTACCAATTACTAAATCATAGTATAAAGGGCTTATTCCTTTTTCTGGTCTCTTTGTGGTAATGTCTTGCTGAGTTAAAAGTGTCCCTGCTTTCATAGTTCTTATTTCAACTAATGACCTTCTAGCATTAAATCGAGCTGGTATTTCAACATCAAACACATGTTTTAGTTTGCTACCCAAACTTCGAGAAACTACCTCTAGGTTCTCACTTAGTAGTTTAAAATCATCTGGATCCATTGCATGATTTAAGAATAACAAGTCTTTTAATGAAAAGGAAACAAAGCTTATATAACAAATAAATAGGAATAGATTTAGTGTCAGAAATATGGTTAATATCTTGGGAGTTATTTCAACAACTTTGCTGTCAAAAAAACGAAAAAAATATCGATCTCAGATAAGAAAAGTTGCTAAAGACGTGGGAGAGAATTTAAAAGTAAATTTTAAATCTAGTGTTAACAAGAATACTATTCTGGGCAACAACGTAAACTTCAACGGAGTCATAATAAGAGGTGATGGAGAAGTGATTATTGGGGATAATTTTCATTCAGGTCCTGACATCTTACTTCTAACTAGAAATCATAATTATGAAGGTACAAAAATACCTTATGATGGGACTTATATCAGAAAAAAGATAGTAATTGAAGATAATGTCTGGATCGGTGCAAGATGTATTATTTTAGGAGGAGTAACCATTGGGGAAGGTGCAATTATTCAAGCTGGAAGTGTAGTTGTGAAAGATATTCCACCTTGTGGAATAGCTGGAGGCCATCCAGCAAAAACCTTCATGTATAGGGATAAGGAGCACTACTATAAGCTTAAGAAAGAGAAGAAATTTCATTAGAAGTGTTAATTATGAGAAAAATCGATTTCATAATTGTTGGGGCGATGAAAGCAGGTACTAACAGTTTAGCTTTACAGCTCAATAGTAATCCTCAAGTCTGTATTCCTCTGAAAGAAGCTCATTTTTTTGATAATGAAGAGAATTTCAGCAAAGGGGTTGAATGGTATGAAAGTTTCTTCAAAGAATGTAGTATAGACAATGTAATTGGAGAAAAGACTCCAACGTATAGTTATTCAGAAAAAGTACCCAGACGTATTTATGATTATAATTCCGACGTAAAATTAGTTTGGATTTTCAGAAACCCTGTTGATCGAGCATATTCAAATTATTGGCATGCAGTAAAATTGGGAAGTGAAAAATATAGTTTTGAAAAAGCAGTAAAACTTGAACCTAAGCGAATAGAGCAAAATATTTTCAAAGGATATTTGAAAAGAAGCATCTACATCGAACAAATAGAGAGATATCTGGAGTTTTTCAAATTGAAGAATATGCATTTCCTTCTCTTTGAAGAATTCGTGAAAAATCCTACAGAAAATATGAGGATGCTGTTTGAATTTCTAAATATCCCATTTAACAATTTTCAATATAAGGATGAAATTAAGAATATAACAGTAGTTCCTAGAATGCCAAGACTATTGAGGAAAACAAGAGAGGCTATTGGTGAAAAATCTTTGATTTATAGAGGAATTCGATTTCTCGCAACAAGGGGTAAAAAGCCAGGATATGCAAAAATATCCCCAGAATTAAGAGCTGAACTAAATAAACATTTTGAGGAACACAATGAGAAATTAAAAGATCTTACAGGTTTGAATATTGCAGCTTGGAAAAAGAAGTGAATAACCTATTTTCCATAGATAAATTGAATAGAAACGATAGTTGTGATTTGACTACTTTTTAGCTATTTCGTTCTTCGATTTATTTTTTTGTTTATTGTTTCTTTTGAAATAGTCTTTGAACATAGAAGTGAAAAAACTGATATCCTCTTTCTTGATTTGTTTAGTGAGTATTATAACAGAAATAAACAATCCTAAACTGATTGAGAAAGAAATAGTGACGTTGTAAATATCAATATAATTGAATACAAAGAGGTAAAGAAGAATACCAACACCTACTGAAATTAGAAAAGTAGTTAATAATTTTACTAAAACTATAAAATCATATTTGATTCTATAGTAAAATTGTGAAACGATTATAAGCCCTGTAG
>JAUWJS010000036.1 GCA_030607575.1 Candidatus Heimdallarchaeota archaeon
CTACCCCACCCACACTACGTTTGGGTAGTGCTTGTGGATCGCTTTTGAGTAAAATATTATAGGCTGCATTCACATCAGCATTAAGAAAAACACCTTGAGAGGACTTGAATTGACCACGGGTGACTCTTCGTCCAGCATAATTCTTTCGCTTGTTGGGGGACTCGTTATCCAGGAAACTGCATTTAGAGGTGTAAGACTCATCAATTAAAACTAGCTCAATCCCCTCTTCCTCAGCTTTATAAGTTAACATATTTATCAACTGCTGGAAGGGGACGATGACAAATAATTGGGTGGTCTTCTTGCGTAAACGGAGGTGTTGCTTCCAGAGAGGATTGTACCCCACATATACGGTGTGTAAGTCTCTCTCTTGCCAAAGGTTAACTAAAAACCTGCTGAGTTGATGAAAATATTCTTTCACCTTTCTTCTCCAGTGTTCTTTCAAACGAAAGAAGGTTTGACCATAGACTAACCTGTTCTGTTGTTGTAATGCTGCTTTTTGCTGCTGTGCATACTGTTCTTGTAACTTACCTACTCTCTTCAGATAATATTGCGTGATACTTTTGATTCCTTTCCCCTCGTCCTTGACCACAATCGGTCTAGAGCCGATGTTGTCCACAAAGGTTACGAGGTTGGTCAACCCTAGATCCAGTGCGCCTTGTCTCCTCTTGTCTTTATGCACTCGTTTAGGGATGTGTTTGTGGTAAACAATCTCTACAGTATACCCTACTCCTCGAGGGATGATTCTTACCTCTCGCAGTTGAGTAGAGGAAGATAAGCGTGTTTTGATCGTAAACCCTACTTTTTTAGGAAGTACTAGTAGTCCTTCTCTAATCTTCGCTTGCTGGTTGGAAATGATTGCCACAGTCTCCCCTTTAGATGGTTTGTAGTTCGGTGGTCGAGGTGGACCCAGAAACCGCTGAGGATGAGAGTTCCATTCCTTCCTTGCCTGATAAAATGCTCTCCAATTCCTCATCAGTAATTTGAGCGTGTGTTGTGCCGTATGAGCGGGAAGAAGCTTGTAACATTCTTCTGTCTTTAAGCTCTTATCTAAATCATAATAAGAAAGATACTTTTCTTGTTGCAAGGCTTGCTTGTAGAGATAGTTCGCTCGATTGTAGAGATTCTTTGTCTGATGACAGAGTCTACTCAACAGCTGATGTTTGTTCACTTCCATCACTTCTGTTCGAGGAACGGTAACCATCATTCTAGTAACATTATTTTCCTATATAAGCTCACCAATTTCTTTTTCGTTCAGCTTAGACTCTTCTAATTACACAGTTACAGAAAATACCTCCATAAACCTGAAAGAAATTTTGTGTCCAGCGTTCAAAGATCTTCAGAAAGGCCGCAATAAAACCAATTCCAGTAGCTGTAGCAATGATAAAACTAATACGCTTGAGTTTCTTATATTTTGCACGTATTGTGTCTTGTATATAAACGTAAAACGCTTCACCTAAAACAAAAGCCTGGAAAATATTAAGGATAATTCTTGATACTCTGTATTCAGGATCAATCAAACCATATTCTAGTTTGAAAGCAAGTTCAAGAATAAGCACAATAAAATAGCTTCCAAGCAGTGTTGAAGCTGTAGCTAGCAAGAATGTATTGGGTTTTTCATGACGCATGAATTCCAAATAGAGAAACAGAACAAACAAAGCAATTGCTGAAGGGATCATATGAATCTCGAAAAGGGAACTTGCATTGACAATATCACTATAATCTAGATAACCATAAACATACCAAAGAATGAAAATAATTATCTCAAATATACCTTGTAAGATTACTAGTCCAAATAACCAAATAAACCAAGTAAAACCAGTAATTTTATCCCTATATCTTCTATACATAAAATAACTTAAAATTAAAGAGATTATACCCATTTGAACAAGTTTAATCCATAATTCACCAAGACTAGAAGCCACGCGTAGATTATAACTTGCCTTCACATAAATTTAGCGTAGGATAAACTAGAGGAAAAACGAGTTGGGAAGGGTGGGGTACCCTTCCATAAGCTCTGCTGGTGGTTAAAAACTAGCGAAGATGCTAGTTATGA
Organism: Candidatus Heimdallarchaeota archaeon; assembly: GCA_030607575.1. Classification (GTDB taxonomy): domain Archaea; phylum Asgardarchaeota; class Heimdallarchaeia; order Heimdallarchaeales; family Heimdallarchaeaceae; genus UBA460. The sequence continues at coordinate 2,054 of JAUWJS010000036.1, forward strand.
TATGTGGAGCATATCAACATTAGATAAGCAAGAAATAAGTATTTAAACACCAAGATTTTTGGAAAAGGAGCAAAACCTGTCAATTTTTAACCTTAACGTCTTCAAACGTTATTTTGTGTAGTTAAAGACACAATAAACACTATATGTTTGTGATGGAAATTTTATATATGGTCGTTCATTAGATATTCCGATGGATTCTGAAGTAGAGAAAAAGGATTACGAATTACTCCTGTTACTGAGTACTCTAGGAGCAAACAAAATAAGAGCAGTGCTGATACTGGCTCATCTCTACCCAAAAGCCATAACCGCAACCCAATTATCTACACTACTAGGATATTCGATGAAAGCTAGAACAATCTACAGAGGAATACTAGATGACTTGCAAGAAAGAGAACTGATCTTTCTAGACAAACTGACTCCAAAGGTGGCTAGTATTAGATTAAATCATGAAAATGATCTCCTTAAACGTTTAATTGACTTGACTAAATCACATGGAGAGGACTACCTTAAAGTAATAGAAGATTTGATGGTGAAGAAAAATGAAGATGGGAACTACTGAAGTCCAATCATTACTTAGGGCGGATAAAGGAATATCCAGAAATTGGATGAAGATTATTCTCTATACCATTTTAGTGGTATCTATAATCTTGTTAACCGTTTTTCTTGCCTCTTTTAGCGCTTCAGATTCAACAGTACCTTTTACTATTTTAACACAAGAATTTCAAGATGAGTTAGTAGTTTTTACAGGAATAGATACTCCAATAACTGAAAGGATTGATAAGCTGTTTAATGAACAATTACCTGGATGGTCTGTATACACCTTTATTTTCGCGTGTTTGGGATTCTTGTCTTATATTTCAATAACATATATTAGCGGAACAATGATCTTTGAAAGCAAAAATTGGCTAACAAATTTGCAAAAACAAGGACTAGTTCAACATCATAGTGCTTTTGGCAATTTAATAATAACAACTAAAGCTGGGAAAATAATCATCTCGAAAAGCAATATGAGATACAAAATTAAGCTACCAAAAATAGAAAATTATGATTTAACAATATTCGGTTTAGTTCAGTTAGATCAAACTCTAACAGGTTTCTGTACTAAAGAGGAATTATCTAGTATACTTCACATTTATCTTTCGAAGGTTAACTAAACACCTTACAGAATATCCTATGATTCTTCATCCTACTGTCATTAACTTGCTAATTCTACCCCTCATTTAGAGGTAGACTAGTAGGTTTCCAGTAAGGAGAATATTCTCCAAATCAATCAATCTTTTGTGTGGTTGCTTAACTGCCTCTTATAGTTATTTGAGTTGGTGGTTGAGTTGCAGTAGTTGCAGTTACGCCATTACTTTTACCATTACCGTTACTATTGCCGTTACCATTAGTTGCGATATGCTTACGGAGATAATCTTCCTGATCTTTCTTGTAGTTACCATATGTTCCGTTTGCAAGCTTATCATTGATCTTTTCAATGACACTATCGTACATCCATTCCTCATCTGTTCTCCAACCTTTCTTAGCCCAATCATAGCTGTCAAATTCGAATGTCCAATACAATCCATGTTTTCCAAAGAAATCTAGGGAGTATATCTTATAATCCTTAAATGAGCTCCAGATAAGATAATTTATCTTAGAATCATAGTAAGGAGGAATTGAGAGCCTAAGGAATATTCCTTTGTCAAAGAGTTCAAAAAATGTTTGGAAGGGAATTTTTTCTTCATTTAAGAAGCGGAAAAGTTGTGCTTTATCTTGTTCAGGAATATTTTCAATAAAATATGCTCTTGTAACATGCTGTTCAGACAGTTTTCGACTAAAGTTCCATCTAGGATTAGTTATAAGGTTGTTAAAAACCAAGCTGTAATACTTTCTACCGAATTCTACTTTAGCCGCATCAGAGACTTTGATTTTACCATTTTCATCTTTAGGCATGTTCTTAGTATCGAAAAACGCACTAAGATTGTAAAGACAGGCTTCTTCAGCATCTGTTAACTTAATCTTCTTTGCCAAACTCTCGTAATAATCTCTATAATGTTTGACAAGTTCAGTTTGTTTTGAGCGGATATCAATAGTGATACCATTTCTAACAGATGTTGTTAAGTCTCTTAATAGCATGAAATGAAGTGGTTCGATTAAATTAGTATCTATAGCAGAAGGTAGTCTAGGGAGTTTGGTACTCTTGGTAAGTCTCTTTTCCCAGAAAGAGATTACATCAAAGGCTTCAGGTTCGGATGAGTAGCTTTTAGTAGGCTCAGGTTGAGACAATCGATAACCCATAGATTTCATGATGAAATAGCTATCACAGTACTCTTCGTTCAATAGATATTCAAGATATTTAGTGAAAATTGCTTCAGTATTTGGTGGAAGATCAAAATGGGCATAAATTCCGAAGTTTTCCCCATAAAAGCGATTATACGCTCGAATGTATTTGTGTTCAGATAGGGCGTTTTGCAACAATGTAAACTGGTGGAGAGAAGAAATTGAGAACATCACACCATATCTGGAGAGGGAAAGTCTTTCAGGAATAAATGAAGCAATCGGAAAACGAAGGATACCTCTTTCCTTAAGCGATTCAACACGACGAATCATGGTCTGCGGTGAGATACTAAGTATCTCAGCTTGTTTAGAGTAGGTTTCAAGTGTATGGTTTTGCAACACATTTAAGATTTTTTGATCAAGTATGTTCAGTTGATCCATTTAAGTTCCTCTTTATTTATTGTGTAGTTTTTTTTGAAGTGCAAGAAACAACAGGAACGAAAGAAGGAAGTTATACAGGAAAGGCATATATGTATAATAGATACAACATGCGAAATCCTGTACAAGCTCCTCTCTTTTTTCCCCAGTTGAGAGAACCCATTTAGACCTCTAAATATTGTTTCTTGTGGTTTGACCCCTTGTTTTTGAGTTCAGTTTTAACTGGTGTGCCAGAACCTTTCCAAAGGAAATCAGGAGAGGCGTCACGACCTCACGGACGTCTCCAAATTCCTTTATTCGCCGAGAATTTGAGGAAAGGGGGTGGGGTTTTCTGGCGATTCGTAGTTTTAATTTTAGTCAGCGTAATTAGATCACGTAAACATTAAACGCGTGAGCACCTATTGGCTCGTCTTCGACTGGACCTGCGCCACCAGGATAGAATTCTCCTATTGGCTCATCTTCGACTGGACCCGAAGTCGCGACCATGACTGTGCTCAGTAATAGAGCGAATATAGTTGTTACAAATAATAACCCAAATACTTTTTTTACTTTCATTTAACTCTTCCACCAGCTAAATTGAACTCAAGTTTACGTTTTCATATGTAATATTTAAACGTTGTTACAAATTTCCATGAATCAAGATTCCGTGGAAAATCGTAACATTGACGTTCTCTTGTTGCATTACAATTATATTTTAAATCCCGACAAAAAAAGTGTGCACTCCAACACTTTACTTAGCTGTTTGCTTAAGTGTAAGGCAAGTGTTACTTTCGGAATACTTTCGGTTTAAATACTGAGAAAATACCGAGAAAATACCGGGATATGTGTGCAAAAATATACACATACGATTTGGTTGAATCAATTGGACTTAGTTATGAATCAATTTCATTCTGAAAGATATAAATATCCGATTAGCTATTTTCATTCTTAACAATGTAAGTTATACGCTGTAATTATTGTGGGAATAGGGAAATAGATTCTAAGTTTTTGAATCCAAGATCAATGTATAGCAGAAAAGTTAACAAATTCTATTGTTCAGAAGACTGCTATTTCATAGATAATGTAGGCTTAAACTTATTTTCAGCTGTCATTACATTTATTCTTGCGCTACCTCTTTTTCCTTTTTGGATTATTCCACTCAGGTTTGCAATTCGTGGAATCAAATTACGTAGAAAAACTGATTATACTAAACGTAATAACACCAAACTTTGTTTCTATTGTCAATCTGAAATCACTGAAATTCCTGAAGGTAAAGGAGTTTGCATGGGTTGTGGGGAAATAATCCATTATTGTGATTTGTGTCAGAATCATATTTTTGCAAGGGATAAAATCCTCCAACTTGAACCTTGTGGGCACATTTTCCATAAAGGCGAATTACTTGATTGGATTGATAACAACAAAGTTTGTCCTAAATGTGCTGCTGAAGTTGATTTTGTAGATATTGAACCTGAATAATCTTCTTATACATTTTATATCTGAAGAATCTTCAAGGTTTTTTTGTTTTAGCAACAAGTATAAATAATCTGTTACTAAAATATGGGTTTGGTTACAATATTATTGGTAGCCCTTAAATGGTTTGATGAATTATGAATAAATCAAAAAAAATCGGTTTGAGTTTGTTTATACTTTCGATTTTTGCTTTAACAGCATTAGCCTCGGCAGAAACAACCTCAGCAAACGCTAAAGGTTTTGTACATGGGATCGTTTTCACTGTCGATGGTATTGATTATTACATGGCAGGAGCACCTGATGGTCCTAATGGAGAATTCGATGTTCCTGGTCATTACTGGGTACAAGCTGGACCTAATCAGTTCGTTGGAAAGCACTATAACACTGGTCCTTTTGGAATGCCACAATTTTGGTCTTCTGACGCAGCTGATGGTGAGCTCCTTTACATAGTACATGGTATTATCGATACTTGGAGTCCAGAAAAAGCTGAAGCTTATGCTAGCAGAGGATATGTCCACAGACATGAAATGAGAGCAGTCGATGGTGGAGCTGAACATCCTGATAAAGTTATTTGGCTCAAACACACAGCCAGAACAGCCTTCAACTTCGATGGTGGACCAATGCCAGGAATGGCACACTATGTAACTCCTGGAGTAGATCTAGCCTTCATGAACAACTATTTTATGCCTTATTAAGCATAAATCACCTTTGATATTCGCTCCACTCTGTTCTAATTTAATAGAAGTCGGAGCAATACTCATTTTTTTTGAATTAATTTTTCTTGGTCTTTTTATATCTTCTTTCTTTTCTCTTTAATGAAAGTACTATGCTTTTGGAATCACCTAGAACTGATGAAGAATTCTCTGACTATACTCTTGATTATATTCTTGCTGAATCCTTCAAATCTTATTATGCTACGATTGATGGTCTGACTATTGAACCTGTCTGGATTCCTAAATCCTGTGTTAACAAGGAATATTGTATCAAACTCTGGTGGATAAACCAGTTTAAATCTGGCAAGAGTACTTGGAAAAAAGTTGAGACTAAGACTGTTCAGACGAAACTGAAGCATTTTTTTGAAACTCAGTAGTTTAAACTTTTTAATTCAAAGAAGTTTTTTAGAAGTTTGATTTGTTTGTAGTTCTGTCTTTTTTCTTTTAGTTGCTAGTGTCAAAACTACTAAAGGTACAAGAATAGCAATCAAAGACAGAAGTGTAGGCTCAATAAATCCTCAGAATAATATTAGGTTTTTATAATCAATTCTCATTTATTCTTTGATTGACATGGCTCTTATTTGGGGAGATACTAAAGAAACACAGGAAGTTGCTAAAAACTCTTTTGAGGAGAATATTGAGCGGATTCTAAAGCAAAAAGAGAAAATTAACCTTGATGATTTGATGAAACTAATTAGTCATGATACTAATCTGCTAACAGACTATCAACAATTACTAAAAGGAATAGACAAACTGCTAGAAGAAGGAAAGATAATTATCGATCAAGATAAAAACATCAGAATGACAACTCTATCAGTTTTAGGTTCTAATGGAATAGAGGAGACACCTGCATGGGATAAGATCCATAAGGAAGAAGATATAGAGTTGAAAAAAGAAATAATCAGACGTTATAATCAGATTAATCCATTACTCTAGAAATTATTTTTTCTTTTTCCATTCTTTAGGTGAAACAACTGGAGGATGGATATATCTTTCATGTTTATCTATTTCATCAATTTTTTGAATATCTTCAACAGGAAGCTGTAAATCGATTGCAGCAAAATTATCTTTTAGATGGTCTAGAGAAGTTGCTTTAGGTATTGGGTAAGCCCCCTTGTTAATTACCCAAGCTAAACAAACTTGAGCTGCGCTTGCTTTGTTCTTCTTAGCTACTTCAGTGATAACTGGATCTTTCAGTACTTTACCTCTTCCTAAAGGTGAATATGAGACTTGAATTATGTTTTTATCTTTATGAAACTTCAAAACAGACTGCTGTTTCAGATAAGGATGATGCTCAATCTGATTTGCATAGATTGGTTTATCTATAACCTCAAGTGCATCTTTTATTTGATTGGGAGTGAAATTCGAAACTCCTATGTGTCTTATTTTCCCTTCATCAACTAGTTTTCCTAGAGCTCCTAATGTCTTCTTATGAGAATATCCTAGCACAAATGCTGGATAATGAATATACATTATGTCGACATAATCCAATTGAAGTCTTTTTAAAGACTTATATGTTGATTTTACAGCTGCTTTAGGTCTTACGCTTAGAGGAAAAACTTTGGTTGCAACAATTACTTCTTCTCTCTTAACAATTCCCGTTTCAAAAACCTCTTGCAGTCCATCTCCTACTCCTTTTTCATTTCGATATGCTTGAGCTGTATCAACGAATCTATATCCAAGTTTGATAGCTTGAATCGTTGAGTATCTTGCCTCATGCGGTTTGAGTACCCAAGTTCCTAATCCAATTTTTGGGAGTTTCATTTCTGACATGATTCTACGATAAAAATTGGTCTAAATAAGATTTTAGGAAAATCCAGAAAAAGTGTTTCTTTTTACTAAATATTTAAAATCTGTAGAACTCATCAATTTCCATGGAATACCGCATGGTTTTTGATGCAGGTTCGAAAATACTCAAGTGCGCTGTAGCGGATGAAGATAATTCTATTATTGCATTAGAAAGTATCATTCCAGAGGTTGTGCAATCTGAAGATGGATTCGGAAGATCATGGAAGAAAACTGATTATTGGAATAAATTGCTTCAATTAGCAGAGAAAACGATTAAAAAAGCATCAATTGATCCTCAGAAGATTAGATATGTCACATCAAGTACTATTAGACCTAGTTGTGTTTTTTCAGATGAAGATTTCAATCCATTATACATCGGTTCAAGTTTTGATATTTTGGGCATTCATTATGGAGATGAAATTGAAGAGCAGTTTTCTGAATTAACAGGAGAAAGTACATACCAATCTACAGGTCATTTTCCTAGCTTTTTAATGCCTCCTGCTAGATTTGAATGGTTACGAAACAACCCAGATTTCATTAATAACAAAACAATTGCACATTATATCCCTCTTGATAGTTGGATATTGATGAAACTTGGAGGAGAATTTCATACAAATTATACAAGTGCTATGGAATCAGGATTCTTTGATGTTCGAGAAAAATTGTGGCATGATGAATGGTATTCTATCTTTGACATTGAAGAGAGCTTTTTCCCATATCCTGTACAATCTGGAGAAATAGTAGGTAATGTTTCGAATAAAATTAGAGAGAAACTCAAACTTAGTTCTGATACAGAAATTGTGGCAGGGATAGCTGATACTCAAGCAGCTTTGTTAGCATCAAGTTCTATAACTCCTGGTGATATTGGAGTAGTTCTCGGAACCACTACACCTATTCAAGCTGTTGCTGAGAAGTTCTACATAAGCAAAAAGGAGATAGTATGGACTACTGGAATTTCAGTGAAAAATTTATGTGAAAACTATATTGTGGAATCAAATATGGGAATCACAGGTCAAGTCATTAAATGGGCAGCACATCTTTTCAGTTCTAAGAATAAGAAAGAAATTTCAGAACCAACAGTAATGGAATATGAAGATTTAGGAAAGCAATATCAGGAATTTGATGTTTTTGAACAAGAAGAATCTTTTGATAATGTATCTTCTCAAAGTGTGCATGCTAACCTTGGTCCTTCAACTTTAGAATCAGCTAGCAGTGAAAGATCAGGTGGTGAATTCTATTTTCCAAGTCCTGGAGGAGTGAATGAATTCTATATTACTCAAAAGCAGCTGATTGGAGCAGTCTTTGATAATATTATGTTTGCTGTCGCAAGAAATATTGAAATTGCAACAGAAATTGCTCATTTAGATAAATTTTCACTAGCAGTGCTTGGAGGTCTTTCAAGATATAAATTACTATGTCAACGAACAGCTGATCTACACAATACTCCAGTAAAGTATCTAATCAATCCTGAAGCGTCTATTCAAGGCATGTTAATACTATGTGATGTAGCTAGTGGGGAAATCAAGAATCCTTCAGACTTGAACAAATATTTAGCAGAGAAAGGTGAACTAACAAACATCGAACCTCGTTCTATTATGACAGAAAAACTTCAAGAGAAATATACTAAATGGAAGATAATCACTAAAATCTAGCTACTCAAAGTTTGAATCTATTAGTCAGTTCTTACAAAAAATCTGCTTCAGAGCTGATATTCTAAATCCATGAAATTCAAATTCTTGAAATAGGATTTTAAATTAGTTAAGATTCGTTATTTGCCGAAAGGAGCCGGTCTAGTCCTTCTTTAGAGAACGGTGTTCATTAACAAGTACGTTTACAAATTCATGTAATTAGGTATGAGATAAGGTTTTTATAAATGCAACAAAGTCTAATTTTTCTATCGTCTTAGTGATACGAAGTTACCAAGTAATTCAATGGGAGAAGATAACTCTAAATATCTATCTCATCTTTGAGCAGAATTATAGACGATATATGGATGTAACTTAAATGACTGATCAAGAAAAAAAAGGATTTAAATGGCCTTGGGATTATTTTCATTTTCAAGTGAAAGGACGTGGGTCTATCTTTGCAAATGCTGAAAAAGGCAAGTTTATGTCTGTTACTTATTTTGCTGAATGGCTGATACTCTGGTTTTCCTTGTTGATGACTATAATCGCAACAGCAATACAGCAAGATTGGAGTCTACCTGGCGCAGTAGGAAGCTACTTCGCAAATGTAGGAATAGGGCTACTAGTCGCACTCGTTCTCGCATGGTTCTTCTTTGTCTTCATTATAGGACCAGTAGCAATGTTTATGGTGCAATATGATTTCAGAGCAGATTTCAGAGCGAAGACTTCAAGAGAACTTATGTTCTCAAAGAAATCATTGAAGTTCTGGATTTGGGGTGTCTTAGTAGATACAATGATTATTATTCCAATAGCCACAGGAATACCATTCGCACTAATGACCATCTTACATGGTGTACCTGGTGCAATGGCATGGAGTATCGTGTGGACCTGGCCTGTATTTTGGAGCGCCTATTGGAAAGCATGGTTATTAGCAATTGTAATCATCGTCATACTACTAATATTCCTAAAATGGCAACTTGGACCTAACAAGAAATTAGTAGCAAAAATGCAAGCACAAGGACCTCCCAAGTAATAAATCTAAATGAATAAGCGGAAACAATTTAGTGTTTCCAGTTTTTTTGTTTTTTTATTAAAATTGTAAATACACTTAAGAAAATATTAATTAGAAATATGGAAAGATAAATTAGATGTTTTAATGATAAACAGAACTTACTCACTCATATCTTTCATTATATCATAAATCTCTTTTTCTGCTTCTTCAGCTTCTTCAGGAATAGCGTAAATAGTTCCTAAAAGAGAAGCTCGGTATTGAATCTTTGCTGCCATTTCTACTTGTTGACACACAGTCCAAGCCTGGTCTAAATTTGAACCACAAGCCACATTACCATGGTTTGCGATAAATACTGCAAGATTTTCTCCTAAAGCTGCTACAGCATTATCAGCTAGTTCATCAGTACCAGCCATACCAAATTCTGCAACTTCACATCCTCCAATAAAGGGAATAACTTCATCAACAATTGGGCCTATAGGCATTCTAGCAATTGACAAAGCTGTAGAATAAGGGGCGTGGGAATGGACTATTGCTTTGATATCTTCTCTTGCTCTATAGATTGCTAGATGCACTCTTTTTTCAGAAGTAGGATTTCTTCTACCTATGATTGTATCTCCACTACTATCAATTAAGACAATATCTTCAATATCTATCTCATCATATTTAACAGAACTTGGAGTTACAAGAAACGCATCTTGACCATTAGGTAATTTAACTCTAACAGAAACATTTCCAGCAGTTCCAACAACATATTCCCTTCTAATCATCTCTTTGCAAACTTCGATTATCTGTTGTATTTTTCCTTCATAATGGTAAAGAGAAGGTTGAATGTCTTCGAATTCTTGAGTCTGATCAAATTGTTTATCAGCTGTTGTATAACCTTCCAAAACTTCCGGATTCTTGATATTTTCAGGAATTATTTTGTTGAGAATTTGTTTGATTCCTTCTACCATCATCATAGCATGTCGATGATTAGTTTCAAAAGTATCACCTCCCACATGAGGGGTGACAATCACATTATCTAACTCAAGGAATTCATTGTCTTGATCAACAGGTTCGATTGAGAAAACATCTAAAGCAGCACCAGCTATTTTTTTCTTTTTTAAAGCATCTAATAGAGCATATTCGTCCACTACTGAAGCTCTAGCAGTATTGATAAACAAAGAATGTTTTTGCATCAGAGCAATCTGTTCTTCTCCAATCATATCGTCTGTTTCATCAATAGGTGAACAATGAACAGTTATTATGTCTGATTTTGTCATAAGAGTGTTTAAATCAACTTCTTCTCCTTGAATAGCATTTAATCGTGTTGGATTAACATAAGGGTCATGAACAAGGAATTTAACTCTGAAAGGAAGCAGAAGTTTAGCTACAGTAAATCCTATTCTTCCTAAACCTACTATCCCTACCGTTTTCCCTTGAAGTTCAAATCCTTTGAATTCATTATAATATCTGATATAATCAGAGAAATCATTTACTTCAAATTCATTTTCAGTGTGTAAGATTCTTTCGATAGAATATAGTTTTCTTGCTAAGGAAAGGATTAACCCTACAGTCAATTCTGCTACAGATACTGTATTTCGATTAGGAGCGAAAAGTACTGGGATTCCCTTCGCTGTTGCTGTTTCTAAATCTATATTGTTTGGATCCCCACGAGTTGAACCTATTATCTTTAAATCAACATTTTCTAAAACATTTTTTTTGACGTTATCTCCCTCACAAATGAATATTTCTGCACCTATTTCCTTTATCTTTTGTATGAGATCTTCATCTTTGAAATAAAGGTTACTTGTCTCTCTCCAACTCTCGTATACTATTTCATCCTCTAAGATTTTCTTAAGTTCTTCAAGAGCTTCTGGTGAGAATTCAGCTGTTATGTATGCTTTCATTTTTTTCACACTTTATTTTTAGAACATTAACTTCCTAAGTTTTAGCATGTTTTTCATTTCACCTTTAACTTCTAGATTACCACTAGAGTAGGCTTTGATGGGATTTATCTGCTTTGTCATCATTTTTACAAAAACGGTTGAATCCATTTTGACTTGCACTGCTGCTTCTTCATCAACACCCTCTAAGAGTTCTATTCCTTCTCCTCCATTAATCTTGAATAAGTAGGATTTAGAGATATCTGGAAATGTCATCATCAGTGTGTTATACCAATTGCGAAAAGCTTTCATGACCTTTTCAGTATTATATCTATCAACTATATTCTGAAGTCCATCTTCGTAGGTGAAATCACTAATAGAAACATCATCCACTTTTGCAGCTTTTACAGGTTTAGCTTTTTCGACTGGTTTTACTGCAGGTTTTTTAACCTCTTTGACAACAGTTTTTTGTGTAGTTTTTTCCTCCTGACTTACTTCTTCTTCTCTCCTAGGACCTTCTGGTCTGATAATTTGCAATTTACTTCGGCCACCAGAAGTAAGAGAAGAACCAAATTCCGATAATTCTCGTTCTATATCATGTTCTTGTATACTTCCTTTCATTTGCAATGATTTAATAGCTCCAAAACACCCTAAAATTAACAAAGCTAATCCAAGAAAGGAAAACACATAGATGAATATAGATATCAAAGTAGAATATTGTGGAATAATTGGATAATATTCAAGAAGTTTGGAAATTAAAGCAACAGTTAGACCTAATAATCCTAAACCAGTTGCAAGGAGAGCAAAAACTGTTATCTGATTATTTACAATCTTGTGTCTTATTCTGTGAACCATATGTTATTCTCGAGTTTGAGTTTTAAAATGTTTCACAGAAAATTTGATTTTCCTCTATCTGGTAGAAATTTTTGCCGAGTTTATATGCGAAAGTAATGATAATATATTAAGAAGCTAGCAAAACTATCCTAATAGCTGCATTATCCCCATCCTTTATGTCTATGTAGCTAGCTTCTCTCCCCCTTATCCCTGCAGTTCTAACTTATCCACCTGAGATAAAAGGAATTATAGAGATTACTTGATTTGCTTTGACAATGGTTATGTCAAGATCATCTTTTTTGATGTTATCCTTATCTAGTTGTATGAAGTAAAAATCCCTTATTCTTCCATCAGTATAGAGTAATTTTTCTAGTTCTAGACCAAATTTAGAAACAAAAATGTCTAAAATTTTAGTAATAGTTATTTCATCTTGAACGTCTAAACAAACATATCTTTCTTTGGTTATTGTTCTTATCTGTCCAAAGCACTGAACTGAAATCTCCATGTTTTAACCTCTCTCTCGTATTATTTAAGAACTATCTTCAATCAAGTTTTTTTCATAAATTTATTTTTGATTTCTTTGGGTTGCCAAGGGATATTTTCTAAGTTCTCAATATCTTCTTCTACATTTATATGCAAAACAGCTGTTTGTTTGCTGTCTAGAAGAATTTCAAAAGCTTCATGTAATTTTGAAGGACTTGTAATCGAGTTTAAACTCCCATAATGTTGGATTCCCAATCCTTCCAATAATTTGAGATAATCAACAGTTGATGAAACAGTTTCTTGTCCTCCAGTGGTAGCATAGATCGCGTTATCTAATATGATTATTTTGAGGTTAGAAGGTTTGTAATTTCCTATGGTTGTCATTGAGCTCAAACCCATTAAGAAATTACCATCTCCAGTAATAACTAGTACTTGCTTCTCAGGTTGCGCTAAAGCTAGTCCTAAGCCAATAGACATAGGTAAACCCATACTCCCTCTAAGATAGACTTGAGGTTGAAGTAAAAAGTTGTAAGCTTGTCGACTAACATTACCATTTGAACTAACAATAAGTGTATCTTCGGAGATAAATTCTTTCAAAGATGCTATAACTTCTTCACTTCTCATCAGATAATAACCTCCTTTTCAACAAGAATACAAACCACAGAAGAATCTTTGTTCATACACTCCAAAGCTTCATCTAGAATTTCTCTCCAATTTCCCCCCTTCATATTCCAATAAGGAATTCCATAGGCTTCTAAAACAGCTTCAGTGACATTCCCCATGATAACATGTTCAGGAAAGGTTTTATCAGGTTCAAGTCCTCGATAACTAACAAATATCAATAGGGGGATTTCATAGAGTTGAGCAAGGGAGGTAAATGCATCTCCAATTGTAGCTAAACCAGAATTTTGCATGATCAAGAAGCAATTCTTTTTTCCAAGATAATAACCACAAGCAATACCAACAGCTTCATCTTCTCTAGTTGCAGCAATATACTGTATATCAGCACTATTGTCAAGCTCAATAAGGAGCTCTTTGAAATAAGAACAAGGAACACCAGTTGAGAGCTCAAAATTGTTCGCAGAGAGGTAATTCAGAATATCAACAGATTTAATCATAAAGATAACTCCAACAAGATGAGAAACTTTCACAGATATAAATAAATTAGGATGTAGAAAAACTAAAAAGAAAATTAAATAATTACTTATTTTCAACAGCCATTTTTTCAAAATAAGCAGAAATATTTTCGGTCAGAATATTGAAAACAGTCTCAACGTTTAGACCAGTTTTAGCAGAGGTTTCAACATAAGGAATGTAAAAACCAGACCATTCAGAAAGCTGATCAGCATACTCTTGAGCGTACTCTTTTGGAACACTGTTAGGTGTACTGTCACGAAGATCAGCTTTGTTGCCTATTAGGACTAGTGGAACAATACGGTTTTTGTTATTACGGATAAGTTCGTGCAGCCAATTTGGAAGTATAGAATAGGTTTCAGGACGAGATATATCAAAAATTAATAATGCTCCAGCTGTTCCTCGATAGTAAACTTCACGAACTGCTGAGAATCGCTGCTGACCAGCTAAATCCCAAATCTGTAGTGTGTAATCAACGTTTTTATGGATCATTTTTTTAACAGCGAAGTCGGCACCTATAGTCATCATATACCCTTCTTTAAAGCTCTCTCCTAGGTATGTTCGACGTATACTTGTCTTTCCGACTGCGCCTTCTCCTAGCAACGAAATTTTGAAGATTCTTTGGCTCACTATAACACCACTTTCCTTTAGTAATTTGTCTCTTCCATACTTTTAAATGATTTGTTAGAGGGAATGGATTAATATTGAATAATTAAAATGTTACTGGTCTCAACTTATTTACTTAAGCTTATTAAAAAGATATATTTTTTTGTAAATTATTAAAAAAAGAGAGGAAAAGAAGGTAGAGTATTAAATGTTCTGAAATATCTTAAGTTTTGTTTCTTTTCTTTCTTTGTAAAGTTATGACTCCAAAAGTAATCAGTACAGGAATTCCTGCAATCCACCCAAAAGGAGCAGCAACTAGTATATCTTCATCTGTAATTTCTAGTAGAATTTCAGCTTCATCTACATCTCCATCTGATTTCAATCTAAATTTTAATTCGTATGAACTAAGTACTCCCCATTCTTTGTTATATGTCACTGTCGCTTCTTCATCAATCTCTATATTTCCACCGAAGAAACCACTGAATTTCACATGAACTTCCGTAGTGATTGAAAATATCTCATCATTGTTAGTTACTTTATATTTTGCTTGTGGAATAGACATTTCATACGGTAGGTAAACTTCGTACAAATATTCAAAAGTACTAGTTACTGTACCATTTGCTAGAATAGTTTGTGGATATATGAATTTGATTGGAAAATAATCTATATTCGGTTTTATTGCGTTAAAATCAATCAGACTAGCATTATTTCCTAGTAAATCTGAATTTAGACGAAATTCTGCCCAGGTTTCAGTCGTAGTGAATAAATCCTCATAATTAGTTATTGTTAGATTGTCTGGATCTTTTAGGAATTTTATTTTGAAAATATCTCCTTGAGTCATATTAGTTCCTGAATTTATTTCCCAGATAAAGTCCTCAGGGGAACCATACCCAGTTACATAAAATGTTTTCATTTCCCAAGATAATTCAAAGGGTGCTACAAGATTGTCATTATATGTGAAATCGTCTATTCCAATAGCATTAACGAAGTTTTGGCCATAACTAATTGAAACTAAAATCGCTATTAGAGATATCGATAAAATCGCTGCTTTCTTTTTATTTATTTTAAACGCCTCCGTGCTTGCTGAAATACATGTTTACTCTTAATTGTATATAAATTCTATGTCTAGAAGTGTTAAATCAAAGAAAATCCTAATTTCACTCAAGAAGATATAGTCCGAAGCAAAGAAGAATCTAGATACTTATTCAAATTGATGAAGTTAAACAGAAAAAATAAAAAAATAGCAGTTCTTATATTGAATTATTTATAGATTGGTTTTCTCTTCCTTCTTATAACAATAAATCCTGCCATGATCAAGACAGAAATTCCAGCTATCCATTCAAAAGGAGCAGAAACTAGTATATTTTCATCTGTAATTTCTATCAGAATTTCAGCTTTATCTACATCTCTACTGGCTACATATCTGGATTTCAACCTAAATTTTAATTCATATGAACTAAGAACTCCCCATTCTTTATTATATGTCACTGTCGCTTCTTCATCAATCTCTACATTTCCGCCAGATAAAGCAATGAATGTCACATGAAGTTCTGTAGTTATTGAAAATACCTCATCATTGTTAGTTATTTTATATTTTGCTTGTGGAATAGATACTTCATATTGACTATAAACTTCGTACAGATGGTCAAAAGTACTGGTTACGGTTCCATTTGCTAGAATAGTTTGTGGATATATGAATTTGATTGGAAAATAATCTATATTCGGTTTTATTGCATTAAAATTAATCTGACTAGCATCATCTCCTAGTAAATCTGAATTTAGACGAAATTCTGCCCAAGTTTCATTCGTAGTGAATAAATCCTCATAATCACCTATAGTTAGATTGTCTGGATCTTCTAGGAATTTTATCTTGAAAATATCTCCTTGAGTCATATTGGTTGCTGAATTAATTTCCCAAATAAAGTCTTCTGGGGAATCATATCCAGTATCATAAAATGTTTTCATTTCCCAAGATAATTCAAAGGGTGCTACAAGATTATCATTATATTTGAAATCGTCTATTCCAATAGCATTAACAAAATTTTGGTCATAACTAATTGAAACTAATATTATCATCAGGGACAATGATGCAACTGATATTTTCTTTTTATTAATTTTTAGCACCTCCGTGCTTGCTAAAATAAGTGTTTACTCTCAATTGTATTTAAATTCTAGGTCTAGAAGTATGCACAAGAAAAAAGTAGTACTAATCAAAGATAATGTGGGAATAAATTAGTACTTTAACAAATAAATTATTGATGGAACTGCTTTGAAATATGACTGATATCCTCTCTCATATCCCTTTGTTTAGTTTTTAGCCAAAAGAAAGTATGTGAATTTGATTTGAAATGTCTTAAGAAATGTTTCTTTTCTTGCTTCGTAAGGTAATAACCCCAAATGCAATCAGTACGGGAATACTAGCAATCCATCCAAAAGGTGCTATTTTTATATCCTCGTCTGTTATTTCTAACAAGATTTCAACTTCATGTACACCTGCAATATATTTTCCTCTCAAGTATAATTCATATGTGCTAAGTACTCCCCATTCCTTATTATATGTCACTTTAGCTTCTTCATCCATCTCAATTCCGCCAGCAGTCAAATGAACTTTCAATTCTACTGAAAATGCATCTGCTCCATTCGATACTTTATATTTTCCCCATGAAGAAGAGAATTCATATTGAGACAAATCATCGTATAAAAGATCAAAAGTACTGATTTCAGCTCCTCCTACTTGAACAGTTTGTGGATAAATGAACTTGACTGGAAAGTTTAGTAATATATTTGTTTCTGTTTTATTGAAACCAATCAAACTGGCATCATCTCCTAGTAAATCTGAATTTAAATAAAATTCTGCCCAAGTATCATTAGTAGTGAATAATTCCACATAATCACTTAAAACTAAATTATCTGGATCTTCTAGGAATTTTATCTTGAAAATATCTCCTTGTGTCATGTTAACTGCTGGTGTTATTTCCCAAATAAAGTCTTCAAGGAAAGAATCATCAGTTACATAAAATGTTGTCATAACCCAAGATAATTCGTAGGGTGCTACAAGATTATCATTGTACGTGAAATCTTCTACAACGTTAGCAACAGCAAAGTTATATCCAGTATTAATTGAAATTAAAATTGTTATCAGAGTTAATGATAAAACTGCTATATTCTTTTTATTAATCTCGAACACCTCATTGTTTTCTAAATTCCGTGTTAACTTCTAATTGTATTTAAACACTAGGTCTAGAACTATACACAAAAAAAATATAGTACTAATCATAGTAAAATTCATGGAAATAATAGTTAAGCCAATTGGATTCATTGAATCTCCTTTTAATGAATCGGAAAAAGTTCCTATTCAACCCGGTTTTTCAGAATCTTTTGGAACTGTAGTTGTTGATATGAAATATATTGAGGGACTTGAAGAGATTGATGGTTTTTCTCACATTATTCTGCTTTACTATTTTGATAGAGCAGAGAATGTTGACCTGAAAGTTGTTCCTTATCTAGATACTAACCCTAAGGGAATTTTCGCGATTCGTCATCCTAACAGACCAAATAAAATAGGTTTTTCTATTGTTCAATTAGTAAGTGTTGAAAAAAACAAACTTCTCGTTAAGGGTATTGATGTTCTGAATAATACTCCTTTGCTAGATATCAAACCTTTTGTACCTGAATTTGATATTAAAGGTATCAAAGAAACTAGAATAG
>JAUWJS010000156.1 GCA_030607575.1 Candidatus Heimdallarchaeota archaeon
AGCACAATTGCAAGAGCAACAAGTAGCTCAAGCACAAGAGGAGCAACAAGCAACTCTTGAAGCTCAAAAACAAGTAATCCTTCGTCAAATTCTTACTGAAGAAGCTAGACAACGTCTTACTAACGTTAAACTTGTTCGTTCTCAACTCGCAGAAGCTGTTGAAGTAAGACTGATACAATTAGCTCAACAAGGAGCAATCGATGGTAAATTAACTGACGATCAACTAAAAGAAATTCTTCGTCAAATTCAAGGGCAAAAAAGAGAATCAAAAGTCGATATAAGGCGATTATAATGGCAAGAAATAAATATCTACCAAGAAAACTCAGGTATGCAAAAGAAATGAAATCTAACAAACCTGTTCCAAGTTGGTGTGTTATACGAACTAACAGACGCTTTCGAACCCATCCAAAACGTAGAAGATGGAGATCTACACGTATTAAAAGATAAGGAGAAGAAAAATCATGTCTCAAGAATCTATAGAGAACATTTACACCATTCCATTTTATCCTCAATTGAATAAGACAGCACCCTATAAGAGGACTCCAAGAGCTATTAGACTCCTCAAAGAATACATCTACAAGCACACAAAAGCTGATGATGTTATAATAGACGAGGAATTAAATGAGTTCATGTGGAAAAGGGGAATTAAAAAACCACCAAGGAAAATTAAGGTTCGTGCAATAGTTGAAACAATTGAAGAGGAAAAAATAGCTACAGTTGAACTAATTCATGAAAAAGTGGATGCCGCAGCACGCCCACAACTTGATGGTATCGCAATTCCTGGAGAATTAGAAGATGAAGACGAGGAGGAAGAAGAGGAAGAAGACGGAGAAGAAGTAGATATAGCCCCCGTCGAAACTTCTGAACCTGAAGAAACTCCAGAAGAGGAACAGTCTAAATAAGACTGATCCTTTATTTTCATTTTTTGAGGTAGATAATTTTGGATATTGCAAAGACTACTATTTTAGGTAACTCGGGATTAGGTGTTTTTGCATTGTCTACCGAAGATTTTTCCATTGTTCCTTATAGTATTAAAGAATCCTCTCTCAAAGTGATTTCAGATACGTTGAGTGTAAATGTAATTCAAACTACTATTGCAAATTCAGTTCTTGTTGGAACTATGATTATAGGTAATTCAAAGGCTATTCTTGTCCCCCAAAATATTAAAGAGAAGGAATATAAAATACTTGAAGAAAACCTTTCTGGTCAAATTAAACTCGTAGAACTAAACAGTAAATATACTGCTCTTGGAAATCTAATAGTTATGAACGATAAAGGAGCAATTGTAAGTGATATGCTTGAAAAGAATGCTCAAAAACAGATTCAAGATGAATTAGATATAGAGATAGTTGTAGGGAATCTACTTGGTTCTCCACTAGTTGGCAGTCTTGTAATGTCTACAAATCGAGGAGCACTTGTTCATCCTCTTTTTTCCGAGGAAGAAATCAAGGAAATCGCGTCTATTCTCCGTGTTAAAGTTGATGTTTGCACAATTAATAGAGGAATTCCTTATCCAAGAGTTGGTATAATCGCTAATTCCAAAGGAGCAGTAATTGGTTCTGACAGTACAGGTCCAGAAAGTATGAGAATCTTTGAAGTTTTATTAACTCCTTAAAGACTTTAGATTCAAAAACTTGAAAAACCCTTTTGCAATCGGGAAACAACTAAGATAAGGTGAACGCTAGATGAGCTCTGTTAAAACATTCCATATCCGTGGCGAATATAAGAGACGAAAAGATAAGATACCTTTTGGTAAATACGTTAGAGCATTAAATCAAGAAGATGCTTTGGAACAAATCTATAACATTCTTGGAAGCAAACATAAAGTAAAACGAAATTTGATTTTTATTGATCCAAAAGATATCAAAGAAATCACTAATCCTGATGAGATTAAGGATCCTGTTATCAAAGCGTTTGCTACTGAAGATGATTTAGCTATTCCAAAAAGGAAGTGAAAAGACTGTCAAAAGATTCTACCCCTAAACAAGTTTCTCAAGAAGAACTAAATAATCTATTAATGGCTGCTCAACAATTGGAGCAACAAGCAACTAGATATAACCAACAAATAGAAGTTTTGAATGGTTATTATAACGAAATTCATAGTGCTGAGCAAACATTGAGAGATCTTGATAAAGCAGAGGAAAATAACAAAATTCTAGTTCCTATAGGGGCAGGTAATTTCATATATGCAACCGTTGAAAATGGTGAGAACGTTATTGTTACAATAGGGGCAGGAGTTCATAATGAAAAGTCACTTCAGGATGCTATTGAAGGTATCAAGAAGAAGAAGACAGATGTCGAAAATCAACTCACTCAAATAAAAGCTAGTTACAATGAAGTAATAGAACGTTTGAGAGAGATTGATAGAGTGGTCAAATCTGTTATGTAAGAGGAGAAGTGAGATTCTCTTGTTTGATCAACTTCGAAAAAGCGTTTCAAAAGCTTTCAAAAAGATTACAATTGCTGATTTTTCTGTAAAATCAATTGCTAAAGTAAACAAAGAATTAAAGGATGTCCTTATCAAAAATGAAGTTGCTGTAAAAACAACCGATGAAATTTGTAGAAGATTTGCAAAGAAAATGTCAGAGATTGAGCATACAAGATTTTCTAACACTAGATCAATTGTATTGGCATCCTTAAGAGAAGTATTATTAGAAATATTGACTCCATCAAAATCTATAAATCTCATTGAGTATGTAAAAATCGCAAAAGAAAGAAAAAATCCTCTAGTTATAGCTTTCTTTGGGGTTAATGGTGTAGGAAAAACGCTTTCTATTGCAAAAATTGGAAAATATCTAATGGATAATGGATATTCAAGCGTTTTTGCAGCAGGAGACACCTTTAGAGCTGGAAGTATTCAACAATTGCAGAAGCATGGAGATAATCTAAATATAAGAGTAATTGCTCAAAACTACGGTTCTGATGCCGCAGCGGTTGCTTATGATGCGATAAATCATGCGACTTCAAAAGGGTTAGATGTTGTTTTAATCGACACAGCAGGAAGAATAGAAACAAATTCAAATCTAATGGCTGAACTGCAAAAGATATGTAAAGTTTCAGAACCAGATCTAAAATTCTTTGTGGGTGATGCTCTTACAGGTAATGCCCTAATTTCTCAAGCAAAGTTGTTCAACCAAAAAATTGGAATTGATGCTTCTATATTAAATAAAATTGATGCCGATGTCAAAGGTGGAGCTGCAGTTTCAGTTACCCACATAAGCGAAAAACCGATAATTTTCTTAGGTGTTGGACAAAATTATGAGGATCTTGAATCCTTCTCTGCAGAAATGATTTTAGACAATATACTACCGACTAAATAGCAAATTGTTCTCGTTTTTATTCTATTTTCATTATACTAAACTATAAAATGAAGAAAAAAAGAAAATAAAAAAGAATTACTTTGGTGTTACGTCTTTTATAATACCAACAGCTACGGTTTGACCCATGTCTCTGATTGCGAAACGCCCTAATTGTGGGAAGTCTTCATACTTTTCCGCAACCATATCACGAGTTGGAATCAGTACTACTTCAGCTGTATCTCCATTCTTCAAAAAGTCTGGTTTATCTGTTTTGACACCTTTTGTAACTTTTGTCTTAAGCTCAGCAAAACGTGTAGCAACCTGAGCAGTTCCACAGTGAATAACTGGTGAATATCCCACTGCTATTGCAGAAGGATGTCTGATTACTTGTACTGTTGCTGTGAAGTCTTTTACAATGGTTGGAGGTTTGGCTGCATGACCAACGACATCTCCACGACGAACATCTTTCTTTTCTAAACCTTTGCAACTAAAACCAATGTTGTCTCCAGGTATGGCTTCAGGAATTGTTTCGTGATGCATTTCAATAGACATTACATTTGCTTTTGTACCTGTTGGTTGGAAGATTATGTCGTCCTTTGGTTTAAGAACACCAGTTTCAACACGACCAACTGGAACTGTACCAATTCCTGTGATTGTATAAACATCTTGAAGAGGTAGTCTTAATGGCTTATCAACTGGCTTAGGTGGTACTTCAAAAGTATCCAAAGCATCAAGAAGTGTAGGACCTGTATACCATGGCATAGATTCTGGTTTTTCATTAAGATTGTCTCCTTTCATACCACTTGCTGGAACGAAGATTACTTTCTTCATGTCAAAACCAAATAATTTGAGGTTTCTTGTCATTTCATCTTTAACTTCATCAAAACGTTCTTGTTTGAATTTAGCAAGATCCATTTTATTGACAGCTACTATTAGTTGATCAACACCTAGTGTTTTTGCTAGTAAAGCATGTTCTCTAGTTTGCCCTGTTGTACTAATTCCAGCCTCGAATTCACCTGTACCAGCACTGATTACGAGAATTGCTGCATCAGCTTGAGAAGTACCTGTTATCATGTTTTTAACAAAATCACGATGTCCAGGTGCATCGATAATTGTAAAGTAATATTTCTTTGTTTGGAATTTATAAAATGCAAGATCGATGGTTACCCCTCTTTCTCTCTCTTCTTTTAATTTGTCTAAAGCCCAGGCAAATTTAAAGCTGCCTCGTCCTATTAATTCAGCTTCTTTTTCAAATTTTTGGATATCTCTTTCTGAAATGCTTCCGCATACATAGAGTAAATGTCCAGTCATAGTAGATTTACCATGATCAACGTGACCAATGATTACCAAATTCAAATGAGGTTTCCCTTTTGAGCTCATTTCATATACACCTTTTTGATTAGCAGTACTAACATTATTTATTTGATGTACTATTAGTATTATCCCCCCGTTGAATTTTTAAAAGCATTTTGGTTGCGTTGTTTTTGTCTAATTCTCCTATTCAGTAGTTTGAGTATTACCATTTGTAGTATTGCCCTCTTCAAATACAAAATATTTAGCTGAATGAAATTGATTCAAAATGAAAAATACAAAAAGGAAAATAGTTGAAGATTATTAACTAATCTTCAGTTTTTTCAGGTTCAGGGTAATTATTGTTTACC
>JAUWJS010000022.1 GCA_030607575.1 Candidatus Heimdallarchaeota archaeon
CTTTGGTACCAGACGAAGAGTTAGCTCAAGCATGCTCTCCATTTGGGGAAGAAAGGAAAAAAGAGAGAAAAGAAATTGATGCAGAGCCACCATTACCGGCTGTTGCTACATTATCATCAATTATTGGCGGGATAATGGCTCAGGAAACACTAAAACTAATCCTGGAAATAGGTGAAAAATTGGAAAATTATCTTTTCTATGATGGTCTTCATAATGCCACTACAATTCTAGAACTAGAAAAATCCAAAGAATGTCCAACTTGTGGAGAGATGTATAAATTAGAACAAATTGAGTTTGTAGCGCTTCCGACTGAAACTGTAAAAGAATTCAGAATGAGATTAATGCTGACTTATGGGTTAGAAAAACCAGACTTAATGGTACAAGGAAAACTATTAGAGGTTGAATCATTACTTGAAGATGCACTGGATTCTAAAAAGGCTATTGTATACGTTCTAGACAAGAATTTAGCTCAACCAATCAAAATAGTTTTACAATTATCTGAGTAAATTGGTTTTTCGCTTTTCAAATGCAACATTTTTTAAACTTTGATTACAACCAAGTTATTTAGAGAGATAATTAGAAAGGTGAACAAAATTTCCACAGACGATTTCCATCTTGCAAATGAAATGCAATTAGTATTTGATAAACAAATAAATTTTGAACCCGTTAGAGGTAATTTGAAACAATGGAAAGGTTATGTTGGAACAATAGAAGGTACTGAAATACCGATTTTTGCCAACATTTACATTCAAGATGGTTTCCCTGAAATCCCCCCATTTGTTGATATTACTCCTAAAATAAATCACCCTAATGTGGATGAAGATGGTACACTAAGTATGCGTCTTCTTGCAGAATGGGAACCTAGGTATCATATTTATCAGATTATGATTGATATAAAACAACTTTTCATCAACGTTCCTGCTAAGGCATACAAGACAAAGACTAAGAAACCAAAAGGAGAACAAAGATTTTCAACATTACCTAGAGCAACAATTCCTGTGAAGACAATATCTCAAGCTTCTTTCGCAAGAATAGATCCAAGAATTGAGGAAGAAAGACGCTCTATTGATAAAACAATTATCGATTATCAAGATAGAATAGAGCATGTTTCCAAAGATATAGAAAAAGAAAGAGAAGCTCTATTGAAAGAAGGGGGAATAGCTGTACAAAGTAGAACTAAAGAGATTTCTATATCATTAGGAGAGGATTTGAGATCTGAATCATTAGCTGTCCAAGACACTCTGGAAATAATAGAGGAAAAATTTGAGGATGGTGACATGACTAATATTGATTACCTCAAATTACATAAAAGATATACTAAAAAAGGTTTTATAGCTGAGAAACAACTCACTCAAGTTAAAAGTAGCTCAAGTGGTGACATGACAAAAGCAGAAGAAAAAATATTGAATTTGGAAGCTGATTTGTTTGCTTCAATTGCAACTTTAGACAATCTAGTTAGAAGTTACGAAAAAAGTGAAATTGAGCAGATTGCTTATAGAAAACAACTTCGTGCTCTTATTAGAGGAATTTTCAAAACAAGATTAGAATTAGAAAAAATAGGATTTAATTTAGATGATTTCGTGAAACGAGAGAATCTAAATAATAGATATCCAAAGGGAATCAAACAACTCATGGTTGTTGAAGGCGAAGAAACAGCAGATACTAGCTCAATTCCATTTGATACCCTCAAGAAAATCCCATCTAAAACAGCTGATTTCGTTTCATCTGCAATTGAACTAATAGATTTAACTAGATTAAGATCAGTAGCTAGAGCAGATCTCTTACTAGCAGACATCGAAGAAATGATTCACATTCTGACAACATTTCCTTCAATACCAAAAGACCATTGGGCTATTGGAGATATGAATAATTGGCGTGAAATTATAGGAAAATATAAACCTCAGGAGATCATTAAAGAAGAAGATTGCGAAAAATTAGAATTTCAAGCAG
The DNA here is from genome assembly GCA_030607575.1 of Candidatus Heimdallarchaeota archaeon. Classification (GTDB taxonomy): domain Archaea; phylum Asgardarchaeota; class Heimdallarchaeia; order Heimdallarchaeales; family Heimdallarchaeaceae; genus UBA460. The sequence goes on from JAUWJS010000022.1 coordinate 1,951, forward strand.
CTCGTTGGTTAAATGACTTTCGAAGAGTATTGAAAGAACTTTAATGTCAATAAAAGGCTTGAAACTTTCTAGATTCCTTTCTTTCTATTCTTTAAGATAAGTTACTAGGTGAATTACTTGGAAAGAACTAGTTCTATTAACGAGATATTTGTTAACATTCGAAAAGAAATGTTTGAATTAATCAACATGATAGAGATAAAGATAGATGTGAGCTATATTCTTGAGGAATTAGAAGATATTTCATACGAAATTAAGAATTTAGGAGAAGAAGGGAAGCAAATTCATGAAGAAATGATGAATGTCTATAATTCATATTTTAGCAAATATAAGAACAAACTTGCAGCTTTTCTTTCACCAAGGGAGTGTAGCTCTTTAACTGAAAAGATAAAGAAATGGCTTTTAAAATTATCAAACACTATATAATAATTATTTAATTAATTAATTTGAGAAGATATAAATAAGTCCTAGACAATAACAAAGTTGGAGATAGAAGTGGGTTTAAGAGATATAGAGAAAAAGATCAAAGTCAAGTCAGCTTTTCAAGTAAAAGCGGCAGAGCTAATGATTAAAGAATTAGAACAGATGATAAATAATATTAGCGAAGTCAAAAAACAACTGAAAAAGTTTGAGAAAAAATACGGTGATAAGATCTCTGAAAATAAAGACTATTATGATAAATTAGCAAATCTGAGAGAAGAATTAGGATTACCCACCGAAATTGGACGTTTTGACTGGAAAGAAACTCCAACTCTCAAAGATAAACTTACTGGAAGGGGTTTCTTTGATGTATTAGCTAATGAAATTCTTGAAATAGGGCAACAGATGATATCAGAAAATGGTGGAATTATGGCCATTGGAGAACTATTCACACAGCTAAATAAAACTCGTCCAGGGAGGATGGTTTCAATTGATGATATGTATCGATCCTTGGAGAAATTAATCAATACTCAATTAATCCCACCATATAGAGTGTTAGATTCAGGATTGAAGATTGTTGAATTTGTTCCTGTTGAGTTTAGTCCAGACCACGATGTTATTCTTAATTATGCATCCAGAGTTGGTTTTGTTACAAAGGAAGATTTACTCATGAGAACAAGTTGGACTGAAGAGCGAATAGATAGATGCTTAAAATTCTTTGAGGAAAATAGCATAGCTAGAGTTGACCGGAGTTATTCAGAAGGAGTAAAATATTGGTTCCCTGGATTAATGGGACTATAATTCTGAAAAAGAACAAACTAAAACACTTTATCAGCTTCAAACTGAATTATAGTTTTTTCTTTGTTTAACCAACGAGCAACTTTACGCTCTACTAGCATTTCGCACACAATAATAAGATCATCAGCAGGTAAATTCCCCCAATTTTGTTCCAACTGAGTTAAATCGTAAAGTGAGTGTATTTCAACTACTCTTCCAGTTTCTAACATGAAGTCTAATAATGCGTCCGCCCATTCTTCATTCGATTTCCAATAAATGCGAGCCCTTGTTTTTGTTTTTTCATCTAACCAACTAGCAATATTCTGTTGAACTAAATGATCAATGATACTTCTTACTTGTACAAGGGTTAATCTCTTACCTAAATTTTTGTTATTGAAGGGGTGACCACTTCTCAAATCGTTGATATTAATTATGTGAATCACAAAAATACGGGAGTAGTCCAATACTATTGCAGACCAACTCTGGAGCCATGATTCAATTTGATCAGTTTTCTTAGGTTTGATATACATCCAAGGTCTCTTCACCCATTCTGGAAGCTCTTCCTCAAATTCTAGTTCAAGTATAGCCCTTTGATCTTTAGAGAGATCTTCTTTAATAAAAACAGTATCAACAGGCATAGTAGCTTTCAATTCTTCAGCTGTAATCTCCAAACCTTTAATACTGGCTTCAATTAGTTTCAATTTCTCATCTGAAATTTCTTTTTCATCTTTTAGTTTTTTTAAGTCTATTTCAGGTGATCTCTCTTTCTTTGGCTTCTTCTCAGTGGTAGACATGGATTAAACCTCTAAAATCATGCGCTGCCGAATTCTTCATTCCAGTTATCGTATTTTTCTATTTCATCATCACTTACAGAGGGATTAATTGATTCAATTGCATCAAGAAAATCATCTTGAGTTACTGCTCGGGCAGCTATTGAAGTGTCTTCAATAGCTCCTGCCATATCAAGTTCTCTGATTGGGGTCATAACTGCTTCTCTACATACCATTGCAATATCAGAACCTGAATAACCGTCTGTAATTTCTGCTAGAACTTCAAAATCAGCATCTTCTGCTAGTTCAACACCTCTGGTATTGAAAAGAAAAATAGCTGAACGAGCTGGTAAATCAGGTAAAGGAATGTAAATTCTTCTCTCGAATCTTCTTCTGAATGCTCCGTCTATAGATTCTGGCATATTAGTAGCACCTACAGTAACTATTCTGTCAGTTTCGGAACTCGATAGTCCGTCCATTGATGTTAAGAGCTCAGTTTTAACCCTACGCATTGCATCGTGTTCTCCACCTCTAGCGCCAGCTAATGCATCAACTTCATCAATAAAAATAATACTGGGTTGTTTTTCATCTGCTAATTCAAAAAGCTGTTTAACTAATTTCTCTGATTCGCCAAGCCATTTTGAAATGATTGAGGATGCACTAACATTGAAGAAAGTTGCCTCTACTTCAGCCGCAGTCGCTTTTGCTAAAAGAGTTTTACCACAACCAGGAGGACCAAAAAGCAAAATACCTTTCCAAGGTTTTCTTGCTCCAGAGAATAAATCAGGTCGCATCAAAGGTAAAACAATAGCTTCTCTCAAAGTTTGCTTTGCGATTTCTAGACCAGCTATATCTTTTAAAGAGATATTTGGTTTCTCTGTAACGATTATATCAGATATAGCATTTTCTAGTTTTTCTTCCTCATCATCACTTCCTGCAGTGGATTTCCTTTCTTTTCTCTTCTCTAAAAGTTCCCTTAGTTCCCTTGCTCTACTAATGTACATATTGGCTTTCTTCTTGAGAGAACGGGCAACTTGAGGGTTTCTTTCAAATTTTATGGCTTTCATTAAAGCTTCAGCAGCATCTAAATAGTGTGGAATAGCTTCACTGTAATTTTTTTCTTTATCAAAGGAATAGGCTTTGACTGCAAAATCTCTTGCATGATCTATTAATCCCTGAGCAGACACGTGATTCACAACCTCTATCTATTTATTCCATTTATCTAATATAAAATGTTTCATTTTGTTTCATACCAAATTGATAAATTTCATAGCACGGATTGTAAGAACTAACAAAAATAAAAATACAAAAGAGGAAGAACTATTTATCTTCACTCATTTTCTTCTTTAATCCCTCAAGCTCAGCTTCAAGCTCTGAAGTATCTTCTTCCTCACTTGGAGTTCCAACAGGGGTTGAAGGAAGACCACTAACATCAGGCAAGCTTGTTGTTGTACCTAAATCCATCTCAGCTTCTAATTGAGCTAACTGCTCATCAATAGCTGCATCATCTTCAAAATCTAGAATGCCTTCAGATAAGCTTGGATCAGATAGAGCTTCAGTCATCATTTCAATTTGATCTCTCTGTTCCATTACAGCATCCATAACACGCTCTGTTCTCTCAGGAGAAACGCTTTTGATTTTCTCCCCAACAACTTTAGTACCAAGTTCCATAGCTTTTACAGTCTCTGCTGTTGAAGTAGCTGTTTGTATACTATCAATCTGAGCTTGTAAATTCATTCCTGTATTATGAACTGTATTCAGCCTTTTCATGAAAACAGCTCTTCTTTTTAGAGCTTGTCTTGCTCCAGCTTTGTTACCAGCTTTGAGCATCTTTGAGGCTAAGATTTTCTGTTCATCTGATTGTCTTTCAAGATTTCTAGCTTCTGCTTGTAATCTATTTTGCTGTCCTTTGAGTGTAGATAATGCATCAGCATCTTCTTTTCTTTTTTTTCCAAAAAGCCAATTCTTAACCATTTTTATACACCTTTTAATCCTCTTCTCTTCTTCTTAATTTCTGGATTTCGTCCTCTAAATCATCTGTTTGGACTACACCAACTGTTGGCAATCCAGCTTGAGTAGAAACACCTAATTCAGCAGCTGTTTGTTCAATTAATCTATCGACTTCAGCTGGATCAGTATCAGCAACTAGTAAATCGTCAATACCATCTTCAATGGTTCCAGTCGATTCTTCGATTCCATCAATGGAACTTTCCATATCTTGAATAACTCGATCTAAATCTGGAATCTGTAGTTGAGCATTTGCGGTTCGTAAAGCAGAAGCAATACCATGCATTTCTTCAGCCATGCTTGCTGCAGTATCAGCTCGTTCTAATTTGAAGATTAGACCATTCATACGCGAAACTAGTTTCTGATAACCAAATTCCCACCTTCTGTTGCGTACAATATCAGTAGCGAATAATCTTGCAGATTCCAAATCTCCTCGTTGGATGTTTTGTTTCATTTTCAACTGCATCTTGGATTCATCTCTAGAAAGTTTCCTTTGTGCTCTTTCTAATCGTCTTACTGTTAATCGAAGATTAATTATATGATCACGAGGACTCTTCTTCGTACCCAAAAGCCAACCCATAAAGTCACGGAACATCTAAATCACTGCTTTAATTTTGGTATATTCATATTTAAGCTTTCGTGGTTATTATATGTATTGTTTCAGAATTTATTATAACTCAAAACATGGTTTACTGTCTTTCCGAAATTTTTAAATTGACCTACTGTAACTGACCTTGTAAAATAGGTGAGATTAGATGTATCTTAAGAAGAAATCAACAAGAAAATTAACATTATTAGCGCTTCTGACTAGTTTAGTGATTTTAGCGGCCAATTCTGTCTTCGCCTTTGAACCTGGAGATTTAGGTCCTATTGGTGCAGGATTAGCTGTTGGTATAGCTGGTATTGGTGCAGCTATAGGCATGGGTATGGCAGGAAGTGCCGCCATAGGAGCTATTACAGAAAAACCAGAGGTTTTCGGAAAAGCTTTTCTCTTCATTGTACTTATCGAAGCTGTTGCAATCTATGGATTGCTAGTTGCTATACTACTTGTATTTTAAGTATATTTCTTAACTTTCCTTTTTTTTGTGATAATCATGACAGAAGAAAATAAACCATTAAAATCACCAGCAGGGATTAAACTTGCTTCATTGAAGGATTTGGTGAGATTAGTTATTTCAAGTGTAGGTCCCGATAGAATCGCGGGTTATATAGGGCATTTTAAGGAAGCAGATAGGACAATATATTTCGTTTTTAACACAAGTATAGGATATTACGAACTTACTGCACTTCCAATAATTGTGTGGACTGATGAAGAAGAAACGCCTACAAAGTCATTCATAAGATATAAAACAGCAACAGATGAAACAATTGAATTCTCTAATGATGCAACGGATCCTAAATGGTTAAGCATCCCCATTGTAAAATTTGAAATAATGCCTGAATTTCTTAAAGTATGGAAGAATTAGTGGATAAGAACTATATTAAGTTCTCAAAGTTCCCACATGTCATCAAATTCTTCACTTTTTCTTTGAATATCATCTAAATGTCGTTTGAGCCTATGATGTTCGCTGGTTAGTTTTCTTAATAATCCATCTATACCTCTGGTACCCCGAGAGCCATTCCTTCTGGTTTCATTTAATCGATGTATCTTTCGTTCTACGGCTAGTAGTTGCTCAAACAGTTTCTTGAATCTCGCATCTTGTCCTTCTCTCCAGTATAATTCGCGTTTCAATTCACGTTTATTAAGCAAATAAGCACGAAGGTGACTTACATTTCTTTGTATGTTGGTTTTTAGTTCATTAATGGTGAGTGAATAGTACTTGAGGTCTTCAATTATTGAGGATTTATGAATTGAATAATCGATGTAATTTTCGATGATTTCAAAATAAATCAAAAATTGTTCAAGGTTCTCTTTTCTTCCAAGAAATGAATATGAATCTAATCTTGTTTTGAAGCGAAACATGTTGCGAGATAATAATCTGGAAATATATTGCTTGTTTATAATATACGACAAGCTTATAGTCTCTTTTGTTTTTAACCTAACATTAAACAAACCCTTTTCTCGGAGCAAGTATAAATTCTTACTAGTCAGAACAACAAGATATTTCTTTGGTAATTTACTATTCTTCTTTAGCCAAATCCGTGGAAGAATAGAAATTAGATGCTCTTCTTTGTCTTCAGGTAGGAGATGATGAATCTTACTTAACAAACGAAATTGAAAACCAAGAAAATCTACTTTTTGATTAAGGGTTTGAAAATCCTCATTCATCTCATTAAACTTTGACTTTATGGTTGTATCAAGTAAATCCAATCTATTTTGAAGTAAATTAAGGATTTCTTCCCCTCTTTCTATGTTATCCACGTTTGTAAATCTCATATAACCAATTGCTCGTAGTTTCTCATCAACCATTGCAAAGGTATCATTTTCAAATTTGACAAGTTGATCAATGAATATTGAAATTTTACCTCTAAGTAAAGTTATTTCATCTTCCACATCACCAAAAAGCATAATTTTCGCTTTTCTCATTTCAAAGACGTTCTTAACTATTTCAAGATATTTCTGAGTAAGATCCCACACTTGAGCAAGTTTCTTGTTCAACAGAGTAAATGAAGAAAATATCAGATGTGGAAGTTGTTGATGATAAAGAAGTCCATCTTCAACATCTATTGATTTACACCATTCACAGCTATTAGTAGGCTCATTTCTGGAAAATTCTGTACTCGAACCACACTTTTGACATTTTGAGTCAAGGCTCTCAGTTTCACAAGTTGAGCAAAAGTATACTGTATTTGATATATGAATGTGTTCAGTACAAAGTTTTCTCTTACATGATTTACAATAGTATTGTGCTGGACCACTACAAAAGCTACAACTAGATATTGCCGGCAAACATAACACCCAGTATTTAATAGAAATTTGTAATTCTGTTTTATTTATAGATGTAATATCTGGGAAATAGTGCTTAACTAGATTGAACCATTTCGAATGTTTCTATTCGATAAGTTCAAACCAATAATCTTATTTTTTCAAAGATTTCTTAAAATGATAGAGGATATCAAAGATGAAAATATCAGACCGTACAGCAGGTTTTAGTTATGCAATTAGAGATGTAATTGCTGCAGCAAATGAAGTTGAAGCTAAAGGGCATAAGGTCATTAAGCTTAATATTGGGGATCCAATAAAATATGGTTTTAAAACACCTAAAATTTTGACGGAACCACTTCGTTATGTCGAAGAGGAAAATTATAACTATTATGCAGATTCTCGGGGAATTCTAGAATTTAGAGAAGCAATTGCTGACTATGAAAACAAGAAATATGATGTTGGGGTGACTGCTGATAAAGTAATAGCAACAGCTGGAGTATCTGAAGGTATTCAAATGACTCTGATGTCATTCACTAATCCTGGAGATAGAATACTAATCCCCGGGATTCATTATCCCAGTTACTCTGGTAACGGTGCTATATTTGGAAACGATATGCAATATTACAAGACAGCAGTTGAAGATAATTATTATCCGGATCCCGATCACTTACGATCACTAATGAATGACAGAACAAAACTAGTATTTCTTAATACTCCAAATAATCCCACAGGTTCAGTATATCCTGAAAAAGTACTGAAAGAGATAGTAGACATAGTTGGAGAATACGATGCATGTATTGTTTCAGATGAAACATATGACTTACTTGTTCTGGATGAAGGTCTGAAACATACTGCAACAGCTGAAGTAGCAAAAGATGTTCCAGTGATAGCTTATAATGGCTTCAGTAAAGTTTTCCTTGCACCAGGGTGGCGTTTAGCGTATGCATATATTCATGATCCCTTGGGAAAAATAGAAGAACCATGGGATGGATTAAATAAATTAACTAGACTTAGATTATGTGCTTCAACACCTTTACAAAAAGCAGGATCTGAAGCTCTAAGACAAGATCAGAGCTCTTATCTTCCAGAAACTATTAAATTACTAAAAGAAAGAAGAGATTTAATTTACAATAGACTTTCAGAAATGGATGGAATTGTTGTAAACAAACCAGAAGCAGCATTTTATATCTTTTCGATGATATCAATGGACCAGTTCAAATGGAAAAATGATAAAGAGTTTGTCTTTGACTATCTTAGAAAGAAACACATTCTAACAGTATTTGGATCAGGATTTGGTCCTTTTGGAAATGATGGTTTCAGAATGGTCTATTTACCAACTCTTGAAGAAATAGACATTGCAATGAATAGATTAGAAGAGTTACTAAGAGAGAATAGAATCTGATTCATCTTCTTCTTTCTCTTTTCTTCTAAATTTTTTAATCCTTATATATTGAGAAACCGACGTTATTACGATTCCTGCAAGGATGATTAATGCAAATAGGATGGTTATTAATTCTGGTGTTTGAGTTAGGGGGAAAATTAAAACACCAAGTATAGTGGCACCAATTGGTTCTCCCAAAATTGCTACACCTACAACAAAAGCAGGGAGTCTTTTTAATGTATAATTGTAAGTAGCGTGACCAATTAAAGAGGGTCCCAGTGCAGACACAATAAAGAGAAGATAAACAATTGCAGAATATCTAAACAATTCATATCCTACAAGTAAATTATAAAATAAGAGAAAGATTGCTGATACAAGGTTTACTAGAGCAAAATATGGCCACAAAGGTGAATCCTGGAGAATTTTCTTACCTATTAGAAAATAAAATGTTACAGTTAAAGCTCCAATAAGAGAGAACATAATTCCTAAAAGTATTTTTATATTTTCAGCTACTGGAGAAGAAAATGCAAGGAGTGCACCACCTGTAAAAGCAATACCAATACCTACAATCCCTATAACATTTATTTTTTCCTTGAAAAATATAAAACCAAAAATGGCAAGGAAAATCGGAACTGAGTCTACTAAAGTTGTAGATATTGCAACGTTAACGTATTCTAAAGAAATAAACCAAGTAGCAAAGTGTACTGCAAGTAGTAATCCAGAAAGAACAATCCAATGATACCTTTTAATGGTAGTTTTCTTACCAATCCATTTTATTCTCTTCTTGTAAAGAGAGAGTACTAAAGCGCCAATACCTGCAAAAAGAGTTCTATACATAGCTGTAACAGCAGGAGGAACTCCTAGTTTAATTAGGTATACGACAATGATTGCTGAGAATGAAACAGAAATAATAGCAATAAATAATTGCAAATACGGTAAAGACCTTTGATAAAAGGTCGTTTGTGTTTCTGTTTCAAGCCCCAAATTTGCGCACCAATCTCATCTCATTTAATGCAATATCCATAATGTGCTTTCCTAATATATGACCCAAACTTCCATCTACTGCATAACTTTCGCCAAACTTCTCTACCTTATCTCTTCTACAATCTGGTGAATAGATTAAAATTGGTACAGGATCTGCAGAATGATCTTTAAAACTACAAGGGGTACTATGATCACCAGTTATCATTATAACAAGATCTCCTTCGTAGTTCTCTGGTAAAAACCTATACAACTCCTTATCAACTCTTTCAATGAATTCAGATTTTTCTTTATACTTCCCATCATGCGAATAATTATCAGTTCCTTTAACATGAGTAAAAACAAAATCATAATCATTTAGAGCGTTATGAGTGATTTCAAATTTTGCTGATAAATCTGTATCTGTCCCCCCAGACATTCTAGAATCTTCAATTATATGCATACCTAACATTCTACCAACACCTTTGTATAATCCTCCTCCGGCTACGCAAGCAGTTTCCAAGCAGTACTCCTCCTCAAAGTTGGGTAATTTTGGGACTTTACCTGCTCCTCGAATTAGTAAATAATTTGCAGGATGTAATCTTTCTTCTACCCTCTTTTTATTGAGCTTTGCATTATTTAGTATTGTTCTTGCCTTCATAACAAAGGAAGTTAGAACCCTTGCAGTTTTTTCTGCTTCGGGTGACTCATCAAGGGGTTTGAATTCTAAAGGTTCTTTTCCTTCAACATGAGGATCATTTTCTGAGACTTGGTCTGACAATCCAGCTCCTCTTAAAATCAAAGCAGCCCTGTGTTCTGTCCCTGCTTCCAATAGAATTTCGATGCCATCAATTTCCAAGCCTTCAAAGAGCTTAGCTAGCTGATCAGTTCCTTCTCTAATTCTTCCAGCTCGTCTATCAGTAATTACACCTTCTGGGTTTATTGTTGCAAAGTTTGTTCTGAAAGCGATATCACCCTCTTTCACAACTAATCCGATTCCAGCAGCCTCAAATGGACCTCTCCCTGTATAGTATTCATAAGGATCTACACCAAACAGTGCTAGATGGGCTGTATCACTCCCTGGAGTAATCCCTGGGGCGATTACATGTAATAGTCCATTCATCCCAAGTGATGACAGTTTATCCATATTTGGAGTCTTTGCATATTCAAGAGGAGTTTGTCCTCCAAACTCTGAAATAGGACGATCACCCAGACCATCCATTACAACAAACAACAATTTCATGTTAAAGTTGATTTTCTCCCATAATAAAAGTGTTTATCCCAAGCCAATTTTTTATCAAGGGAATTCTTTTCAATAAATTATAATGTAATTATTATCTTGTTATGCAAACTCTTCTCTCTGAGCACTTTGGATAACTTTAATAGCAATAGAATAGTACAAAGTAAGTAGAGGAAATTGGTGTCAAAAAATGTCTATTGATTTATCAGCATCACAAAAAAAACAATTGGTAAGAATATTGAAACAAATCTCGTTAGGGTGTGATTTAGAAGCTTTGGCAGTTGTTAATGCAGAGGGAATAAAAGTTGCTTTCTTCTCTGAAAAGGGGACAGATCCAGATCTCTTGAGTGCGGTTTCTTCTGCAATATTATCAACTGGAAAAATGGTAAGTAATAATCTAGCACATGGAGATTTAGAACAGGTTTTAATTCGTGGGGAAGAAGGATTTACAATACTAGCAAGTGCTGATGAATATATTTTGATTGGTGCTAGTAGAGATTTACATAATGTAGGTTTAGCTATGCAAGTAATCAAAAGATATGTTCCAGAAGCATCAGAAATATTATCGGGACACTAATTTTTCATTTATGGAGGAAATCTCCTAAATTTCAATCTATTGTTTACTAAATTTCATCAGAATATCATTTCTTTTTTCTTTTTATATTTTTATATTTTAAATCTAAAAAACAATTAATAATTTTCATGAACCTTTAAGCTGTTTTTCTAGAAGTCATTCTGCCAGAGAGGAAGATTTTAAAATCTTCACAAAATCTCCTATCGTGATTAGTTAGATTATCGGTGGCTTATAAATGGTAAAGTTTAAACTAGTTAAAGTTCAGATACCAGTCAAAAATACAAATACACTATTAGCGAAGATATCCTCTTTTGACAGCTATGAACAAATAATTGTTGATCCTCAAAGTCCTAAAGAACAAGCTCGAATACAATCTACTAAAGACATTTTAAAGGATAGATGGAGAAGGGTAGTGGAACTTAGTAAGGTTCTAAATGTTCAATTAGATATCCTTCCATCACTAAGAGAGGATGATAAAGAACTTATCCATAATCATGATGAAATATCTAAGAATCTAGATGCTTTTTTACAGAAATACGAAGAACAATTAATTGAAAAGAAAAGTGAACTACAAAGACTGAATAAAGAAAATAGAATTCTCTCGTCCTTGAAACAATTTCAAAGTGAGATGGATGACGAGTTTTCCATAGATTTATTATCTTCAGGTTCAAAAACCTTCACTGTTTTAGGAGAGATTCCTAGCTCATATGAAGAGATTATTCGTTTTTACTTAAGTGAGGTTGCAGCTGGTCGAATGTTCTTTTGGAGTTCTTCTACAGAAGATGAGGAGAAAAAAGTGATATTGTGTATTTCATTAATCGACTACAAAGAACGCATCATAGAGATACTTAAAGAAAATTACTTCGATGAAACGGAGTTTGATCTTGAATTTCTAAAATCCATAGAAAAAATAAGAGAAACAGCTAAAATTGGAGAGCTTCATTCTGAAGTAGCTAAAGGCATTATAACATTAGAAAGTGAAATTAGTTCGTTTTCTCTAGAATTAGCTGAAAAAATACAGTATCAACTAACTCTCATAAGAAATATCTATGAATCTTTATCTTTGGAAGAAAGAGGGCGTACAACCACCGAAATTTTTACTTTATGGGGTTGGGTGAATTCAAAGGACTATATCAATTTTGTGAATGAAATAGAATCACTGAATATTAAGAGCAAAATTACTATTTTAGAAGATGTTCCATTATCTCGTAAAAGAGAAAGGGATAAAGAACAAGAATTGCTTATTCAAAAGTATCTTGATAAGGACGAAAAAGATATAGCTAGGCTCATTCCTTATCCACCACACCCAGGAGGAGGAGAAGGATTCCTTTTTGCTAAAAAAGCCCTTTTTGTTAGGTTAGAAAGTCCAGAAAAAACATCACGAGAATTCATATCACTTATTCATTCACTTAATGCTGTTCATCCTGTAAAAATTGGGTCATTAAATGTGAGCGTTTTAGAGAATGTTGCTAATCAGAAACAAGAGTTAAACCAATATCAATCTCGAATAAGAAAACTATCTAACATACTTAAAATCAAAGACCCAATAGAACAGAAAGAAAAATATACGATTGCAGATGATTACAAACATTCCAAAGCATTTTTGGAAAACTTCTTACGCGAAAATGAAGAGAAAATAACAGATGCCTTCAAAAATTATGAGGATGTTTTGAGGAAACGGGATCAAATAAAATTATCCCTTCCATTTGAAGAAGGCTTACAAGAGAAAGGTATAGAAGCTATTTTATTACAAAGCGGATTTCAAACAGTTACTTACTTGGGAGTTATTCCTGAAACAAACTTAAGAGCCGTGAGATTCTTTTTGAATGAAGTAACAAACAATAATCTAATTTTTTGGGATTCAAAACCTACAGATTCAAGCTCTAATAGTCGAAATATATTAGTTGTATCCTTAAAAGAGTATGAAGATGCAATTTTACGTGTTTTAAATGAATACTCTTTCCAAGCTATAGATTCAGATATGTCTTTAGTTGAAAGAAAAGTTTCTCTCAAAGACACCTTAAAAGAACTCGAAAAAGAACTCAAAGTAAAAGATGAAGAACTTCAAAAAATAGGAGAAACAGCTAAGCACAAATTAATTGCTTGCAAAGAACTAATTTCAGCAGAAAACTACAGGTTAAGCACTGTTGAGTTATGCCAAGTTTCAGAAGGAAAGATTGTTCTTTGGGGATGGATTTCTAAACCAGTTTTAAAACAATTAGAGCAAAGAAAAGATTCTTTAACATTTGAGCTGGAAATAACAGAAAATCCTGAAGTTCCCTTGGTTAACCCTGTTATAGCAAAAAGAGGAAAAGTATTTGGTGCGATAAGAGGAATAGTAGGAGGTATAGGAGCACCAAACCCAAAACAAGTTGATCCTTATTCAATTATGAGATTTACATTTCCATTATTATTTGGTTTAATGTTTGCAGATATTGGTCATGGAATTCTACTCACATTATTAGCGGGATTCTTACTATATAAGAAAAAGAAGAAGAAAATCGAACCTGATGAATCCATTACAGGATATCTTTATTCAGGTGCAGAACTTCTTCTATTCTGCGGTGCGTCTTCAACGATTTTTGGATTCTTCTTTGGATCATTACTTGGAGATGAACATTTCATTCCAGAATTAATGCATAAAGCAGGTATTAACTGGATTCCAATAATTAATCCTCTTGAAGAAACAAAACTGTTTCTTATTGTTGCACTATTCTTAGGTTTTCTAATGATTCAACTTGGAATACTGTTGAAAGTTTATCAGAATATTAAATATGGTCACAGCTTCGCATCTTGGGGAGCACCACTCTCATTATCTATAATATATGTGGGAATTTTTGCTCTACTTTACAATATTATCGTCGGAGAAGTTGGAATTTATTGGCAGGCTTTCAATTTCACAGTTAGGCAGGTTCCTTCTTGGTTAGTTTTTCTAGTTGGCTTAGTCCCAGTTCTTTTTGTTTTGGAATATTTACATAGTAAATCAGAAGGAATAATGGATGCTATAGATCATATTTTAGCACTCATATCAAATACACTTTCCTTTAGCCGAATAATGGCACTATTGCTTGTTCATGCCATTTTGAGTGGGTTACCATTCACATTAACTGGAGTAGATCTTGTGGCGGGTATGTCAACTTTCTCAGGTTCATTTTTGGATGTAGCACACATAGATTTGAGCAACTTTGGAGGGCTGATACACGGACATTACGTTTCAGCACTCAGTATTTCATGGGTTTGGTGGGTCGTAGGAATAGTATTAGCTATTTTTATCATCTTGCCATTAGAAGGCTTACTTGCATTCCTTAACACATTAAGGCTCCATTGGGTAGAGTGGTTTACTAAATTCTATACAGGAGATGGAAAAGAATTCTTACCATTGAAAGAAAAACTTGTTTCCATTAATTTTGTCCCGCAAAAAGGTAGTTAAAATGTCGTTTGGAGATATTAGTTACATGCTAGGGAGAGCTCACGGGATTATTGGAAACTTTCTAACTAAATCACAAATTAGCCTACTATTATCTTCAAAAAATCTGCAAGAATTAAGAGCAGCTTTTACCCAAACATCATATGATAGCATTATTGGTGATATGAATTTTGAAACTCAAATATCTGATGTGTCGAGGAATCTTAAAAACTCATATTCCGAATTATTGGTTAAATTCTACAAACAGGCGGGATCATCAGTTAAGAAAAAGCTCAGAAATTATAGTGAGAGATATAATGCTGAAAATCTACGTATAATTCTACAAGGTATTTACAGGGGGATGAAGCATGAAGAAGTTCTTTCTCGTCTTGTTCCAGTTTCTGACTATTCAATTGATTATTATTCCAGATTACTTAACATGTCAATAAACGAGATAATCACAATCCAAAAGAATAGAATTTTACAAAAGTACCTAAGACGAGCTAATGAAGAGTTTGAAACAAGTGGTAGATTTACACCTTTGGAATCAGCTATCGATCAATATGTCTATAGTATTCTTCCCAAAGTGTCAAAACATTATGAAGCTTATGTAAATATGAAAAGTATTCTGGCTCTCTGCCGTTGTATAGCTTTGAAAGTCCCTGCGTACAGATATATCTTACCGAATAGATTCATTGCGAAGGGTCTTAATGCTTCAAGTATTCAAGAGGTTCTAGAAATTTACAACTATGCTCCATATCGAACAGTTTTCGCTAAGTACATTGGTACCAAAGATGTACCTCTTCATGAATTAGAATTTGCAGTTGAAAGGTATCTATTGAATTATTGGAGAAAGACCTTCCGCTATGGTACAGTGCTGCAAATGGATGCAGTAATTGGGTTCTTTGAATTGAAGCTCGCAGAGACAATGGATGTAATTAGAATTATAGTTGGAATTAGTGCAGGTTTTAGCGAAAAAGAGATTAGGGAAAATCTGCTGTACTATGGCAGTCTGTAGTCCAAAAACTGATATAATAAAGGCTTTCAGAAGAATAATCATTTTTTCTAGATGGAGTTAGCAGTTGTAACAAGGTAGAACTTTGAATTTTGTTTATAAAAGCTACGATAGTGTTCATGTCATTTAGGCTAATACTATCAAAACATTTAATATATACTTCAAGGTTATGAATCCATAAGACCAAGACGAAATTTGGATTCAATAAAAACAAGTAAAAGTGATATCTATGGAAGAGATGATTCAAAATAAACCGCTGGTTATAGATAACGGTACTGGTTTTACAAAGAACGGTTTTGCAGGCGAAGATCAACCAAGAAGTGTTTTTCCAACAATTATTGGTTATCCAAAATATCAGATCATTATGACTGATGTGGAACACTATGTCCGCGAGTATTACATTGGTGAGGAAGCAATTAACCTCCGTGGTGTTTTGAAACTTGTTTATCCTGTCGAGCATGGACAAGTTCAAGACTGGGATGCAATGGAGAGAATTTGGCATTATACATTTTACAATGATTTAAGAGTCAATCCTAACGAACATCCTGTTCTATTAACTGAACCTCCATTAAACAAAAATCAAAACAAGGAGAAGATGGCTGAATTAATGTTTGATACATTCAATGTTCCTGCAATGTATATTTCAATGCAAGCTATTCTATCACTTTATGCTTCTGGCCGCACAACTGGTATAGTTGTAGACTCTGGAGATGGTGTTACACACATTGTTCCTGTCTACGAAGGTTTCGCTATTAGCCATGCCATTCATAGATCTGATATTGGTGGTCGAGATGTTACAGATTACCTCAGAAGACTTCTACGTCAAAGAGGTTATTCTCTATCTAGCAGTGCTGAAAGAGAAATTGTCCGTGATATTAAAGAGCGCCTTTGTTACGTAGCTTTAGATCCAGAAAAAGAACTAAAACTAGCAGAAAAAGTATCTGGAATGGAAAAAACTTACACACTACCCGATGGTGAAACTTTAACCATTGGTGCCGAGCGTTTCATGGCTCCCGAGTTGACCTTTAATCCAGGTGCTATTGGTTCAGAAGAAAACCCATTAGACGAATTAATCTATAGATCCATTCAGAATTGTGATGTCGATCTCCGAAGAGATCTTTATGCTAATATTGTTCTATCCGGTGGTTCAACAATGTTCCCAGGTCTTAAGGAACGTTTGCACAAGGAATTAACTGAACTTGTCCCAGAGACAATGGAAGTTAAAATCATTGCACCTCCTGAAAGAAGATATTCAGTCTGGATTGGTGGTAGTATTTTAAGTTCTCTAAAAACATTCGCTAAATTGTGGGTTACCCGCAAAGAATATAGAGAAATTGGTCCTACCTCAGTTTATCGCTGTATCTAAGATTTTTTTCTTTCTTTTTTCTTTTATTTTTTATCTATTATACTAACCTGTAACTCTTTGTAAACTATTATAGAAAAATCAGATTCTCTTAAAAAATGTATGAATAAGGTTTCCCTTTCATCAAAAGATTTATTTTATTTGCCCTGTTGCATAGTTTTAGTAAATAAATGAGAGTAAAACAAATGGCAACCCCACAAATTACACCAGAGCAACAAGAAGACATTCAACGTTTTAATCAACTTGTTCAGCAATTGGAAGCGATTCGAATGAACTTACAACAACAAGAGTTGGAAAAACGCGATGTAGATATCTCTTTAAAAGAAACGAAAGATATGGATTCTTCTTCAATAATTTATCGTTCTGCAGGAAGATTATTGTTCCAATCAAATGTTGAAGACGTTAAAAATCACCTTACAGAAGAACAAGAAAAAATCGAGGTTAGACTTTCCTCTTTAACAAAGAGAGAGAAAAAATTAGTGTCGTCTGTGAAAGAATTGCAAGAGAAGCTCATGGGAAAGAAATAATTCCCAGTTTAGCTCATGTTCATTATCTTAAGAGCAAATAAAAATGTTATCTGAAATAGAAGATATAGGAATAGAAACCTTGTCCAACAAGGAATTAGAAGATATAGCTTCTAATGTGGAAGAGAAAATAATCACGTATATTCAAAATCATGACTTGGGAAAATTCCTTACTGATTACAATATAATAATAAATCTATCTCAAAACCCTGACAATATACTGACTCTAGCATTAGATTTCGACATTTCTGGCGGATTAACTTCCTCACAACTGGAGAATTTGCAAGAGGAGCTTTTTGAAAATGGGCAAAAAGCTCTCAAGGAGGAGCTTAAATGTCTCAAGAATTCATAAAAATTGTAGATCTACTTAATCAAGAAGAAGTTAAAAACATAGGGGTTTTTACTCATCGAAATGCTGATCCTGACTCAGTTTCAAGTGCCATAGGTTTAAAATATCTTCTTGAAAAATATATCCCAACTTCATCAATATACTTATTTTCACACACAATGAGTAATCTATCAAAGGGAATGCTAGATATTAAAGAAGAAAAATTTCTTGATAATTTAGATGATATAAATCTAGATGCCATTTTTCTTTGCGACACGAATAATTTAGACCAAATCGGGAAGTTCCCATTAAAAAGCATTACTGGGGAGGAAACCTTATCCTTTGTGATTGACCATCATTCACATCATGAGTATACTGACAAGGTTGACTATGCAATTGTCAAAAAATTATCTTCAACAGCAGAAATTTTATCACAAATTTATATGGAACTAAAAGTTATACCTCCACCAGAAATTGCTACATTATTTCTAATCGGAATAATTTTTGATTCAAGGAGATTTAGATATATATCTTCGTCTATATTTTCAATAATAGAATTTCTTATTCAGAGTGGTGGAGATTATGAAAAAGCAATCAATACATTGCAATCACCTATGAATATATCTGAAAAAATAGCAAGAATAAAAGGGACAAAGAGATTATTACACCATAAAGAAGGAGAGGATATTTACACAATATCTTATATTAGTAGTTTTGAAGCTTCTGTAGCACGAGCTTTAATTGGGCTTGGAACTGATTTTGCAGCCGTTATAACACCACATCAGGACGACGAAATACGAGTTAGCTTTAGAAGCACTGTCCAATTTGCAAAGAGAAATAATGTTAATTTGGGTGATTTAGCAAATAGTATTGCAAATCAATTTAATGGGTCGGGTGGGGGTCATTTAACAGCTGCTGGCATTAATATTAAATCAAGTAATAAAATTCCAAAAGATAATAAAAAGTTGCAAGAATTCATACTTAAACTAGTTCTTAGCGAAATCAAGAAGAAGTAGTATTTTGGAGGAAAAATTGTGAAAGATGCTACTATTTCATTTAATAATTTCAGTTTTCGTTATTTTTCAAGAGAAAAACCCGCTGTATTTAATCTTAACTTCTCAATCTCAAAAGGTGAATTTTTAGTCGTTACAGGTGCAAGTGGATCTGGTAAAAGTACAATTTGCTATTCAATTCTAGGTTTACTAGAGAACTTTTATGAAGGGGAAAAATTGGGAGAAATGCTGTTAAAAGACACTGAAATATCAAATATCCAATCCACTGAGCTTTCAAAAATTATAGGGTACGTTCCACAGAGACTAGACAACTCTTTCACAACCCCTTACGTATTTTCAGAGATTGCGTTTCCACTTGAATACAAAGATTATACAAAAGAAGAAATAGTAGAAAGGGTTCATTCAGTAGTAGAGGATTTGAACATAGGAAAAATTATAGGAAGAAAATTAAATGAATTATCGGAAGGAGAAAAACAATTAGTAGCAATTGGGACAGCAATAGTTGATAATCCAGAAATAATTGTTGCTGATGAGCCTTTAGCAAACTTGGATCAAAAAAATAAGAAGTTGATACTTGACACATTTATTCAACTAAAGAAAAAAGGAAAAACCATAATAATTGCAACTCACGAATATGCAGAATATACACAGTTCGCTTCAAAAGTAATAAGAATTGAAGGGGGAGAGATTACGGATGAAAATTTGGTTACAAAGGTTTCAGCAATTGTAAGGAAGAAATCTAATAAAATTGGCAGAACTGAAGATGAAGGGAGAAAAACAGATAAGCAAGTTAAAGTGAGTATAGAGAATCTAAGCTTTGATTTTTCAGACAAATTTCAATTATCAAACATTTCATTAAATATTTATAAGGGTAAAATTGTTGCTCTTGTAGGAGATAATGGGTCGGGAAAAACTACTCTTCTAAAGCTTCTAATTGGACTACTTAAACCGAAAGAAGGTTCAATCAAGATAGATAATGTAGATCTAAAATCACTTTCTTGGACAGAAAAAACCAAAAGGATTGGGGTTGTATTTCAAGATCCAGATAAACAGTTTTTTGAGGAAACATCAATAGATGAAATCCTATTAATATCAAATAATATACAGAAGGAAATTATTTCTGAGAATATTGACATAATGGTGAAAAACAGTGGTTTGAAAGAACTAATACAGTTTAATCCTCATTCACTATCACATGGTGAGAAAAGAAGATTATCTTTTCTTTCAGCAATTCAACATCAACCAGAGATAATAATTTTAGATGAGATTACAAAAGGATTAGATGATAAAAACAAATCATGGGTAAAAGATCAGATTGTAAACATGAAAAAGAATGGAACAACTGTACTCATAATATCTCATGATTGGAGATGGATTGGAGAAATAGCTGATAAATTTATTGGATTAGAAAATGGTCAAATCAGCTTTATAGGTCCAAAAAATCAATTTGAAACTAAATTAAGCAAGAAAAATATTACAAGATCCATAAAGAGATGAAAATTATGGGGATAGCTGTTAAAAATGAATTTGAAGTACATCTTTCGAAGAAACGGCTTCGTTTTGACCCAAGAACCAAATCAGTAATCGTTCTTATCTTTTTAACAAGTGTTCTCTACTCTAGTAATATATTTTTACTAGGAAGCTTGGTAGCATTCTCCCTTTTCTTAGCATTAATTGTTAGAGCTAGAGTTAAATTTATCATTATTTCGTTATTTTTCTTATCATTGTTTTCTCTTATAGCTACTCTTCTTGCAAACATTACACTTACTGTTGAAAATGCATACTTTCTTTATGCAATTATCGTGTGCAGATTTACAACTTCTTTTTTGATAGTTTCTTGGTTCTTTTACTCTGTTGAACCTTATGAATTGGCGATTTCATTAGAAAAAATGTATATTCCTGCAATGTTAGTCTGGTTTATCATTACAATCTACCAGTTTGTTCCAATTACTGCTAGGGAAGCTCAAGAAATAAACGATATTAGAAAAATTAAAGGGTTAACTGCTAAAAAATGGGAAATTCGGAAACAAATCTATAATTTTAGGAAAACTCTGAAACCATTAATAACTGATTCAATAAATAGAGGAATTGATCTCGCTGAATCTATGACAATTAAGGGTTTTGTTCCTAAACGAAGAAAGAATCTTTATCTTGATGTAAGAATTAGATTACTGGACGTTATCACAATACTTCTTTCTATTTCAGCATTAGTTTTAGTAATTTTATATCTGAAGTAGAAAATCATCTTTTCTCCAAGAAATTACTGATGAAAGTTTGAAGTTCTTCTTGAACAGTTTGTATTGAGTTATGTACATCAATAACATGAAAAAGTTTAGGGAATTTTTCAGCTAGTTTCAAATATATATCGTTGACTTTTTGAAGGTTTTCTTTTTTCTCAAAGGTATTTACACCTTCTTCTCTATCCGCAGAAATTCTAGCCAATGCTTCATCAACAGATAAGTCTAGAAGCAAAACAAGATTCGGAACAATTGCTACTTTTAGATTTTCTTCCAAGATATAATTCCAATCCAATCCTCTTGATCCTTGATACGCTACTGATGAAAAGTAGTATCTATCTGTGATAACTACTTTACCATCCTTTAATAGAGGAATCACTTCAGCCCTAAGATGAATAACTCTGTCTTCTAAAAATAGTCTAAATTCTTCTTCAACAGGTAATCTTTCAGGTGCAAAGAAACTTTCTCTTAGCCTTCGACCTGGTAATGAGTATCTTGTAGGTTCGGTAGTATAAACTGCATCAAAACCAAGAGAGCAAAGATATCCAACCAATAATCGAGAATGTGTGGTCTTTCCTGAACCATCGATTCCTTCCACACAAATGAACACACCAGAAGAAGGAGATTCTAACATAACATCCATTGTATAGAAATAGAATAAAACAATTTTGGTGATATACAGAGAGAACATCGTGTCAAATACGAACTAAGTGGGAAAATATACCCTCTTCTCGAGATTCAGAGAAATGTTTTTATTAATACTATTGCCGTTTAAAATACCACAGAACCAAATCATACTTCCAAAATATGAGTGATACCATGTTCTCTGAAAATTTCATTTCTTTAACTGATTATGCTGTAAAAGCCTTTGAATCGAGTTCATTTGATTCATATGAAATAAGTTGCGTTGATAGATTACATGCACTTACTAGATTTGCAAATTCTACAATCCATCAAAATGTATCAGATCACACA
>JAUWJS010000084.1 GCA_030607575.1 Candidatus Heimdallarchaeota archaeon
TAGACCTTTTTCTGAAATCTATAAGAAAGCTCAAGCAAAGGCAAAAGAAAAAAATGTCCATCTTAATGTTTCATTATATCTCAAGGAAAAAAATAGACTCAAAACCCTACATGAACTAGAGAAACTTTTCAATAAGTTTAGTAATATTGCAGAAGAAAGAAATATTGAGTTGATTTTACCTGCAATTTTTCCAAAATTCTCCAATAGGAAATGCCCATTTCAGACAGCAAATGCTTCTGTTATTAGATCAGATGGAAATGTTGTTCCTTGCTTCAACTATTTATGGGATCATGAATCATATCTAAATAATCATGTGAGAAAAAACTCTTCATTTACATTTGGAAATATACATCAGAAGCCCTTTCAAGAAATATGGAAAAGTGAACAATATCTTAAATTTCGCTTAAAAGTAGAAGAAATGAATAAAACCATCCCTTATTGTGGTGATTGTAGCTTTTCAAGCAATAACTGTTTTTATGCAATAGAAGATACATCTGACTGCTGGGGAAATATACCATTCTGTTCTGAATGTCCTTACAGCTTAAATCTCACTAAATGCATAATTTAGCTCCTAATGAAATTTTAAATAAAATGAGATTCTTGTTAGAAAATACAAATTATTCTTTTAAACAAGGATATATTTTTATTGATTAATTTTCAAGTTATCTACAAGTGATTAAATGACAGAGAAAAAAGAAGAATTGAAGATTAAATATTCATATCCCAAATCTGCTTTAGTAACGTTACATGTAAATGATATGGACAGAGCTATCAGGTTTTATCAAGATGTATTCGGTTTTCAAGTAAGCTGGACAGATGCACGCCAATTAGGTTGGGTAGAGATAACTACCCATCTAGATGGATTGTTCATAGGTTTAATTGAAAGTGTTCATGGGCTAGCAGAAAACCAAATAGCTTTCACAATTAATGTTTCTAACATAGAAGAAACCAAGGATTATCTAATTAGTAAAGGAGTAGACACAACAAAAATAGAAAGATTTGCAGGAATGATCTCTATGTTTTTCTTTGTCGACTCGGAAGGTAACAGAATAGCAGTAGCAAGTTCTTCACGTAAATAAAAACAAAAGAATAGTCTCAGTTGAAATATTCTAATGTCTTCTTCCGTGCTTCATTTATTACATCTTCTGGGAATTCCTCGAATACGAAATCAAGTACTTTGATGGCTTTAGAATCCAATTCAATAGCTTGATCTTTTTCTCCTTTCGTTCTGAATTGAGCCTTTGTAGTCATTTTGATAAGAGCTAAGAACATATTTTCCAAAAAACCAAAAAAAGTTGTGTTCCCTTCTACAAAAGGTCTGGAAAATTCTAGATAGAATCCTAAAACTTGAGGATTAAGATTTAAAGTATCAGGTTCATCAAAAACATGAAATGGAAAGGCATTTCCTAGCCCACCATCAACGATATAATTCACTGGGTGTTCCTTATCGAAGACTGACTTAAACTCTCCGTCTACAATACACATGCTAACTGGCTTGAAGATTATAGGGATGCTAATGGACATTCGAATAGCATCTGCAACACATAAATCTTGCCAACGCTCATTATTTCTGAAGTAATAGGTTTCATTTGTAGCAACATCGAATCCTGTGACTACTAAATCAATCTGGAACTCTTCTTGAAACTGTTTGAAGGTACAATTCTTAATACCCGATTTAACCTCTATGTAGTTATCAATTAAGTTCCGGAATTTTTCGGCTAAAAAGAAACCGTATTCGTACTTTAAACTATTAAAACTCTCTGAAGGACTACCCAAGATCATGTCTATGGCAGTTTTAGTTGTTCGATTGTGTAAGAGATCAGGAACAGATGGAATAAATTCATGTTTACGACTATCTTCAACATCAGTTTTTCTAGCTTCATAGTAAACAAACCCTTGTAAGAGAGTAGCTAAGAACTTAAAGTTAAGTTGAGTAAAATATTTTCCTGGTATTTTTATTAAATCACCAAAAGATTTTTTTTCAGATTCAACAAATGCTTTCATGTATTTATCAACTAGAAGCTGATCTTTTTCTGTAGCTGGATTGTCAATAACAATTGTAGGATTTTCTTTTGTATAAATTGTTGGAATCCTATCAAATTCTACGGTATCTAATAGATTTTCGCTATAATCACTTTTTACGATTTCCTCTACTTCATTTGGTGTATAACCACATGAAATTAATAGTGCAGTAATTGAGCCTACAGAGGTACCTGAAATACCATAAATTTTTCTGGAATCAAGACGAAAAACTTGCTCTCCATTGATATCCTTTTTCAAGTAAGAAACAATTTCTAGTTCCTCTAAAGCTTGAAGTGCTCCTACGTAGGTAACACCTTTTCCACCTCCTCCTTCAAAGACTAAGTATCTAACATTTTCCTTTGATACTTTCATACAATACATTCTATTACATTTTATATTTATAATTCTATTTGAGTGGAGATAAAAACAAATAATTAGATGAATGTTTAATAATTCAAATTTTAACGGAAAATGATGATTAAATTTCATACATACGATTCTTCTTTACACAGAACTAAATTTGTAGAAATGAACATTTCATACCTAAATTGGTTGAGAGATGCGTATCTAGAACAATTTGGATTAGATATGATAGATCTGATTGGTTCCATAGATAAGTATGTACAGAATTCATTACCAATGCTAGAATCCATGATCCCTCCTGAAAGTATAATTTACTTAGTTTCATTTAATGATGAAATTGTAGGTATGGGTGGCTTGAGATGCATTACTGAAGATATCGTAGAAGTCAAAAGAATGTATGTTAAACCAGAATTCAGAGGTAAAGGTCTGGGTAAAGCTCTCTTAGATAAATTGCTTGAAACTGCACAAAATATTGGGTATTCAAAAATATGTCTTGATACAGGAGTATTTATGAAAGCAGCTCAGAAAGTATACCGATCTGCTGGCTTCTATGACATTGAAGAATATCCTGAATCTGAAGTTCCTAAGGAAGTAAGACATAATTGGATTTATATGGAAAAAATACTTTAAGACCATTCTAGTTTGAATTAATAGCCCTTTGCAATGGTTAATATTTGCGTAATTTACTCTCCTTGGTCAAATTCCTGTTTCATTTTAGAAAATAAATCAGAATTAGTAAAAACGTCTAAAGCTGTCATAGCTAGAGCCTTTGCTGCATATATCATCTGATTCTGACCATGATCTGAGATTGCTGCTTCTGCAAAATCTGTTGAATGGGCGTTAATTTCCTTTTCACTTATACCTATATATGGGTGAATAGTTGGTACTTCATGACTGACGTTTCCTATATCACTTGAACCGAGTCCAGCTCCAGGTTTCATTTGATGTATTGGAAGACCAAGTGACTTCAAATTTTCTGCCCAAGCTTCTCCAAGAATGAAGTTTACATTACGCGATCTATATGGATTCCCAACTATCTGAAAAGTCATTTCAGCACCAGAAATTAAAGCTGCACCTTTTGCTATATTTTCAACCTTCTTCACCAGTTCTTTACAGTAGGCATCTTTGAGAGCTCTAATGTAAAACGATGCTGAAGCATAATCTGGAACTATATTTGGTTTTAATCCTCCGTGTGTGATAACTCCGTGAATTCGTGCATCACTGGAAATATGTTGCCTTAATGCACTAATACCGTTGAAAGTTTGAATGACTCCATCTAAAGCATTAATACCTTTCTCAGGTTCTGCAGAAGCATGAGCTGTCTTCCCCTTAAATTCTATCTTAACTTCAGTAATAGCTAACCCACCACGATGCACTATATTTTTAGTCGCAGAAGGATGAAACATCATTGCTGCATCTACTTCTTTAAATAAACCATGCCTTAGCATATAGATCTTTCCCCCACCTCCTTCTTCAGCTGGGCAGCCCATAAAAATGAGCTTACCAGGTAAATGCTTTTTGAATTTTCCTAGTGCCAAACTAGCTCCTAGAGCCGCTGTAGCGATTAAATTGTGACCGCAACCATGTCCCATTTCAGGAAGAGCATCGTATTCTGCTAGAATAGCAACTGTTGGACCATCATTAACTTCAGGATGTATAGCTCTAATTGCTGTTTCAAGAGATGCGATACCATATTCTACATCAAATCCTGCTTCAATTAAATTATCAGAAAGTAGTTTGGAAGCTTTAAATTCTTTGAAATTGAGTTCAGGATTCTCCCAAATTTCTTTGCTTACACTAAATAACTTCTCTTTCATTTCATCTATCGCAGAACAAACTTTATCCTTATTCATCGTCTTCGATAATTTTGTTAATCTATGTATATAAAAAAGTGTCCCAAAATCGGTCTTTGATTACTTCAATTGTTTCTTCTACCATATAGACTAGTTTTAAAAGAGATTATTAGAAACCACTCTGAAATGAATAAGAGCTTTACAAGCAAAATTTTAGATTTACTTCAGCAAGGCGACGAACATTTAGAAGATATGATTGCAGAATATGTGGCAAAAACAAAGAAGAACCCATTTAAACAAGGTGAGTTCTCTGATGATTTTCTAAATTGGAAAAATAACAAAGAAAAGAAAGTTCAATGAATCCGCTTGGATAACCAGCTTCTCAAAGGCTCTTCAAAAGGTATTTGCTTAAAATCATCCAATGATTTAATTTTATCTAGATAATATCTTATGGTAACTAGTTGATTCAAATTCTTTGGTTTGAAATCTTCTGAGGTTTCATGGTATAAGTTTATAGGATAATTATATTCAAAAGGGAGTTCTTTAATTTCCTCTCTCTTTAAATATGATAAAAATACTCCAGATAGAATAGCTTGATGAATAAAAGTTAAGTAAAGATCATCCTTATTATAGAATTCTTCAAACTCTGGATCATTGTAGAGTAATTGATAATATCTCCACCATTCTCTGAGAAACCCTCTTTCTGGCCTTACAACTAGGTAGCCTGAGTTTATGTAGGGTCTGAGAATGTTACCATCAACATGTGTTTGCATAGGAAAAAGCATATCCTCATTAACAGCTGTTTTTTCGTAGATTAATCTCCAAAACTTATCTAAAGGTTGATCATATTTAGAACCAATCAGTTTATGATGAACAGGTCGATAGCCTAAATTCCTTCCTTCTTCCAACAAGAAAAGCTTCGGTTCCTGAATAACTATTATATTTGTGCCTAGATAAACAAGAAATTTTGATTTATTTATAGCCATTTCCTCAGCTTTTTTTGCAGCATAAACATGTCCTATAAATGGGAATTTAGCAATTTCAGGTTCTAATTCAAGTGTAAAAATTTTTACATTTAATTTTCCTAATTTCACCAATATATCTTCAGGGATTTCTTCTCTATTTTTAATTGTAAATAGCCAAATAGGCCGATCAGAGAGAGATTCTCCAAACTCTCGAATGCTTTCAACTAACAACATTGTTTCAGTATCAGTAACAGAAGAAGAAAACGCATAAATCAGTTCATTCATAGAATCACAGAGCTAGGTTTACTACATCGTTGTATAGGAACTTATCAATTTTGCTTTGGAAACAGCTGAATCATATACCACTAGTTTTGATACTGATTCCATTATCCTTCAGGAAAGCAGAAGAAAAGGTAAAGCTAAGTAATTACACTTCATCTCAGTAGGTACTCTCTAACTCACATTGTGATTGTAAATAGTACTTATCACCATTTGAGTTTACTAATTCAAGAACTATATGTACAATTTTACCAATATCCCACTTAGGTCCATCACTAGCTTTCTTTTTCAATGTGTTTTGTTCAATTCCCATGTTTTCAAGTTTAGTAAACCAGATCTCTGCTGTAGGTGGATCTTCAGGAATCCAAATTTCAGCTCCCCAATGAATGATCCACATTCTATCAGAATCAAGATAATTTGGAAATATAGTGACATTCGTTGCTATTATCGTAATTGCTGCATATATCCCTGTTCCCCCTTCTTCAACACTTGGCATAAAATCCCGCCAAAGATAAGCATCTATTGTTAAACTCATGTTGTCAATGTAGATTCTTTCTGAAGCTTTACGTAGTAAATCAATTGCAAGGTTATAACTAATATTTGGTCTGTAAAGTAATGGAATTGTTATTCCAGTAGTAACAATTGATAATACAATGAAAGATACTATAATCTTCTTTGAAATCATCTTCTCTACTAATACTATTTTTGAAAGATTATAATATTGTTCTTGTGTTTTGTTGTGCACATATTTACATCTTTAAGCAAATAAAAAAAGGAAGGAATTGTGCATTCCTTATAAAAATCATGTTTTAGGTTTTTTGAAGAATTTGAACGTTATGACACCTATCCATGCTGTACCAACAAAAGCTGCACCCATCAGAGTTCCCCATTTTTGGAAAAAACTAACGAACGCACTAGGTCCAGGTGGGGCTTCATAGACTGTTACATTTACTTCGAAACTTGCTTCAGCAGTATTCCCTGCAAGATCATATGCAACAACAGTTATCTCATGTATGCCACTTTCTTGAATAATGCTTGGGTCCCAGAAGTATTGATAAGGAGCTGAGTTTATTGAAGCGATGAGATCTGGTTGGTCGTATATTTCTACAAAATCAATTCCACTACCAACATCCCAGCAATCTAGAATTATGCTTTCCATACCGAAATCAGCGTTTGTTGAGATGCTTAGTATAGTAACAAATGGATCAATGTCATCAATGATTTCATATGAATAGTAAGCTCCCATATTGTTATCTGTGCTTACTAATCCAAAAGAATCTGTCATAACAAAGTAGTGTTCAACAGTGTTTCCATAATCTTGGGCTGGAATTGTTGCATGGAAATACATTCCCATCATAGTCGCATCAACATAGCTCCAAGAAACATCTGTTCTATAGTAAACTCTAGTGGACACTACTCTTGCGAGTGCATCAACAGCTAATATCTCCATGTTTGTATTTTGGTAATATGTAGGATCATTTAGTAATAAAGCACTAATCAGTTGCGGTCCTGAAGAATCTCGAACAAAGTGAACATCGTCAATGATAAGTGAAATGAGATCTAAGTTGGAAGTATATACTTGGAATCGTACTTGAGTAATGTTCCAATTATCCTCACCAAAAGCTAAGAGTATGTCCTCTGCAATGTTTCTATCGAGATTGTTCCAAGTACTTAGTTGATTATAGTTATCTACATAGTAATAATACTGAGAAGAAGTATTCGTTACACTAAAGCCTGAGCCAGCACCCAAAACATAGTAAATATCACTACCATCGTCTAATATCAAGTTTACATAAGCATAGTTATTTCCTGTAGCACTGATATCATCTAATTTCCACCAGAAATCACTGAAGAGATTATCTCCAACGTTAATATGTGTATCACGATAAACTCGTGCTGTTCCATAGGAATCATAGGATGATAGATTAGCAGCTGTATCTCCTGAATGAGCATCAGTTGTAAAACTTATGTAAGGGTCAGGAGCATTTTGGTCCCAAGATGGAATAGAATTACTTATTGTATGGTACCAATCTTCTTCAAATGATGGATCTCCAACTGGATCAGTTATAATGTTGAAATTATCCACAAGAAGTTCAGTTGTCGCATCAGGGGCATATCCTGCAGATATTTGGATTCCGCTATACATGAAGGGCATATTAGTAATATTGAACATTTGCATATATTCATACACATCAATACTTAGAGTGTTCCAAACATCTCTTGTTCCAAAACCTTCAGCTGAGAGGTAGTAATAACTATAAGATGGACTAGTATCATTACCCCAAATTACTGAATCAGTATCTTCTCCTAGAAACCAGTATAACCCAAAATCGTGAGATCCATTGTATCCATAAATATAGAAGAGGGCATGGTGACTACTATCAGCATTGTATTCATTATATTTCCAATCAAAGCTAAGTACTAAATCACCAGGTTGATTTGCATATATTCCAAGAGGTGGATCATCCCAGTTACCCCAATAGCTTTCAATGTACGCATCAGCTGTTGTACTACTCATTATTGTAGTTGCTGTCATATTAATAGCATAGTTACCTTCAGTATGATCATCAGTTTGATAAATGGATGATATTCCTTTGTTATAACCACTCCAATATCCTCCATCACCATCGTCAAAATCTCCATTGCTTGCACACCAATCATAAGTTGCAGCATTTTCAACACTTACATCGTCAACAACATATTCACTAATTCCTGATGGATCACTAGGTGATGTAGCATAGAAGTACATATACTGGAAATACAACGTTGCTGAAGGAGCTCCAAAAACTGCTGTAAAATCACTTGTTATGTCTCTTTGGAAATAGTGCCACGTACTAAATGTGCTATTAAGATCAAAATATGCATTGTTAGAGGAGTTAGATGATATACTATTTGTTGATAGAAAGTAGTACATGTAATAGGAGTTCGATAATGCTGAGTCGTAAAATCGAATTCTTAAGTACTGAGTTCCACCACTAGCAATATCTGGATTTGCAAAGATAAAATACCAAAAACTCATCTCAATATCTTCTTGTAGAAATGGTTCAGGAGAACCACCAATGTACCTATAAAGATAAGCATTAGCACCAAATTGTTCTGTACCTTCTGCTTGAATTAGACAAGAATATGACGGACTATGAGTCCATCCTTCATATATAGTATCTGTGTGCTGATATGCAGAACCCCAGTAATTATAGTCTTCTGGACCTCCATCTGCTCTAGTTTCTTCAAATCCATTATTTGGATTGAAGTTTGTTTTTAGTTGTTCTTCTCCACCTAATCCTATATCTTGCTTAATTGGAATATCTGATGATATCTCGTTAGGTTTGAAAACCTCTATTGTTTCTGTTTGTGCTAGATTTGTTTTCATTGAAACAAAAGGTTGTATAAGAAGTAGTAGAGAAAGAGCAACCATTATAATTTGTTTTTTTCTCATTTAAATCGCCTAAGTAATAATTGTTACTAATTCTCTTACATTGCTAGATTTCATATTTAAAGCTTATGCGTTAATTTGCTAAAGTAGTAAAATGAAAGGAAAAGAAAAAAAAAAGAAAAAAATTCTATTTTGTTTACTTTTTAATGCTTAGTAGATAGTAGATTGCACCTACAAATACAAGAATTCCTCCAAAGCCTCCAGTAATGAGTCCAATGATTAATAGGATTATACCAACCCACATTACATCTTTTATCAAAGGTCCTATTTTCAGTGCATCTTGCAACCATTCCCAGATGAAAATTAACACAAAGAATCCTAATAACATTTGTATTAATCCAGTTAACCATGGAATATAAGCAAATGTGAAAAAGGAGCCACCACCGAATAGTCCTAAACCTGGAGCCAAATACGAGAAAAACATGAAGAAACCTTGTATTACAAGTACAAAACCTCCAATCAAAGCATTCCAGTATCCTGCAAATTTCCAATTTGATTTACTTGGTCTTTTTGCAGTTGTTGTTGTTGTTGTTGTCGTTTCTGACATAACACAGATTAATATTTTAAGGCATATAAATTTTTACATTAGTTAAGAATTGTTTTAAATAATAAAATGGTTAAGTTAAATGTTTTTCAACCTAATCTGCAAGTAAAACATGAACTATGTGAACAGCAATCACAGCTAGAAGAATCAGAATATTACCATGTAACTTTCTTAGGATATTTCGACCCCTTTTTGATGTCCAGAGCGGTTTTATCCTTAGCTTGATAATAGCTCCAGTCAGAATGAAAAACAAAAAGATCGCTACAGCAACCCAACCAAAAATACCTATTTCTTGATCTTTTTTAATAAATTCTATTCCATGAAGGATAATTATTGTCGTAGCTGCAAGAGGTAATAAATAATGGAGGTAGTTTAGTGGTTTTCTCGTTTTCAAATATACATTCCTTGTTATTTTTTTGATTTTTCCACTTCTTCCTTCATCATTTAGATATTTCCTTGTAAACTTATATACATAAAATACGACAACGTTGATCATACCAGCAGCAAAAAGCCCTATCGCAATTGTGCCTATATCCTTAGCTAGATCATCACCTATTAAGCCAATACCCTCATCATCGTCATCATCGTCATCCTCAGCTTGAGTATAACTTAGTGCTAAAATTAAACTTATGCTCAATAATGAAAAGAATAGTAAATAAAAGAATTTGTTTTTTCTTCGATTGAATTTTGTTTTCATTCCATCACTAAGTTTGAGATATATAGCCATTTTTTCATCATACTGCTATTAAAGATTAACCCCAAAACTCACTTGTTTGAATTACTTCGCAAAAAACATCCTTAACCTTTATAAATCTCATTTTGCCAAGATATAACGTTACTTATGAGTTACTTGATTGATGAATTGAAAGATAGATATGAGGGAAGAATTGAATTTTCAGCTAATAAGTGGACAGCTTTGCGAAAATTGCAAGACGAATTAGAACAGAGGGACTTTACAGCTGAAGAAGTTCAATTGTTAGGTGCAATTATTATTGATATTATAAATAAACACGGAGGATCAAAGGAGGAAGTGTTTAGAGCTCTGTATAAAGGGTATAATCTCTAATTTTTTTGTAATGCTGATATTTTCTTTAAAAATGAAGCGTCACATTTAAATTGAAGTAATTAATTCTTGAACTAATGATTCAAGCTGTTTATATCATCTCTAGAACAGGGTTGCCTATTGTAGTTGTAGACAAGGGAGATGAAAACAGCAGCTTTTCAGATCAAGCTCTTTTCAGTGGAATAATGACCGCAATTCAAGCAGCTATGGAAGAAATAGATGTCGGTACCCCTAAGTTTGTTGATACAAGAAAATTTGAGATTTTCATTGAATTATCTGATAACATCGCGGTTGCTTTATTACGGAAAGCTCAAACTGATGTAGAAAGATCTATAATCCATGATATAACTGCAAAAATACTAGAAGATATCTCAAGTAAATTTCCTAACATATATGATTATAATCTGCTGACTGAAGAACAAGTTGAAGAAATTGAACATTTTGTTGAGGAAATGATGGAAAAGGGAGATAAGGAGATTGCACAAAGGAGAGCAACAAAAATCGTTTCTGATTCATTTTGGTGATAATAATGGCATGGAATAATAAAGTACCTCTCTCAGCAGTAATATTTGAAACTTTTATTAGCGTAATGCTACTTGTAGTAGTAATTTTGATTCTTGTAAAATACACCCAAAGGAGAAAAAAACCAGTTCTTTACTTGTTTTTAACCTTTTCAAGCTTCACACTAGCTAGTGTAATTTCAACTACAGGCAGATGGATAAGCTATCTTGCACCTGATGGAAGTTATCTAACTGTGAGTTATACTGATCTTACAACAATGACTGCTTTTTTACTGATTGCGATTTCAAACTGTTTTGTTATTGCTTTTGTTGAAACAGTTTTTGCAAATAAAGGAGTAGACTTCGCTTTACCTTTCCTAGTAACAAATGGTATTGTTGTTGGAATGTCTTTGGAGGCTATTGTTTATTGGTTTTCAAACAAGGAATTCGGATTAATTCGTGATAGGTTTTACATACTTATTTTACTAGCAATTATATCTCTAGTATCATATGGGATTATGATCTATTATGCATTTAAAGAATCAAGACTTAATACAGAAAAGCTCCCAAGAACAGGATTCAATCTTATAGCA
>JAUWJS010000135.1 GCA_030607575.1 Candidatus Heimdallarchaeota archaeon
CAAGGAAGAGGACAAGGAAGAGGACAAGGAAGAGGAATGGGTAGGGGGAGAGGAAGAGGAAGACCACCTGTAGCTTATCCAATAGATATCCCTCCTAGAGTTTCAAGAGCTCAAGGAGTAATAACCTTAACAAGTTTTGAATTAAAACTATTACAATTATCTGACATCAAAGAGCTGACACAACAACAAATAGCAGAGCAGTTAAATATATCACAAACCTCAGTTTGGCGTTATTTGAAAGCTGTAAGAACAAAGATAGCAGAAGCTATTAGTCAACACAACCAGATAGAAATTTGGATTGCAGACTAAACTTTATTTGATAATTATCAGCGAAGAATCTTTGCAGTTTTATTTTTCTACTTCTTTTCTTTTGGTACTTCCCAAAAACGTTTTTTGTTATAGATTCTAAGTTCTAAAATCCCTTTATTCTCCATTTTCTGGAGGATTTGTAAAACTTGCTCTTCAGAAAAATCAGGAAAAAGAGAAAATACTTGCTCTTCTCTTAACGGATGTCTTTGAGTAATATCCAGTATTTTTGTTTCAGGATCAGCTTTTGAATCTACACTTTCAATTGATATTTCATCATAATGAAAAATACTTTCAGCACCTAGAATTTTCAT
Source organism: Candidatus Heimdallarchaeota archaeon (assembly GCA_030607575.1). GTDB lineage: Archaea > Asgardarchaeota > Heimdallarchaeia > Heimdallarchaeales > Heimdallarchaeaceae > UBA460. The sequence continues at coordinate 621 of JAUWJS010000135.1, forward strand.
AGCTGTAAGTAATCGATCTTGTGTTGGCATTTTAACCCATTTCTCCGCTGGAGGACGAATTGGAATGTTAATGAATGTTTTATCAACTTCTAGAAAATCAATAAGTTTCTTGATTTCTTTAAGTGTCTTCGAAGAATCATTTAAATCTTTAACTAGCATTACTTCCATCCAAATTTGATTTCTATATTCCTCTCTAAAGGTTTTCATCCCTTGTATTATTTTATTAAGTTCAAGTTCTTTGTGTGGTCTATTTATTGCTCGAAACATGTTAGCTTCAAAAGCATCTAAGGTTGGCATAACTACATCAGCTTCAAGAAGATCAGTTCTAACTTCTTTTTGATACAGTAGTGCCCCATTTGTAATTATTGCTACAGGTTTCGTAGATAATTTCTTAATTTCCGATATTAGCGTCCCCAGTTTTTTGTACAATGTTGGTTCTCCATCTCCAACTATAGTAATATAATCAATGTCTATATTTTGCTCAAGGGCTTGCGTAAGCTCAGCAACTATTTCTTCTACTGGGTAAAACTCTTCTCTTTTATTTGTAAAGTTAGTTGTTCTTCCTAACTGGCAGTAGATGCAAGAAAAATTACATGTTTTGGGAGGAATAGGACTGACACCTAGCGAACGACCTAACCTTCTAGATGGAACAGGACCAAATAAATACTTGAAGTTCTTCTTGTCCATTTTTTCACCTATCTCTTCTCATGAATGACTGGTTTATTTACACAATCACATCTGACTAAAGTATAGGACTTATTCATTCTAAATATATCAATAATCATATTCGGTTAAAAACTTATTTTTAAAATTTGAGCTATAAGAATAGGATGAAGCTAAAATCATGTGCATATGAGGGAACATAAAAAAGGTAAGTTTTTTCACCTATCTATAATTGAGCTTAATTCTCTCGTATGTTCATATTTATTATGCACAAAACATTTTTATGTTTCTATATAATAACTGTTTTTTGATATATCTTTTCCAGTCAGGTGGTGAAAGTGATGAAAGATCTAGATAGAAAAATACGAGTGGGAATTCCTAGAGCTTTGCTATTCTACAAATTTTCAGATTTGTGGATAACTTTCTTTGAACATTTAGGTGCTGAAGTCATCATTTCTCCAGAGACAACTAAACAAATTAAAAATGTTGCAGTTAGTCTTGCACCTGATGAAGATTGTTACTCAACTAAGTTGTACTTTGGTCATGCTATGGCTTTAAAAGATAAAGTTGATTACTTATTTATTCCTAGATTTGGTGGTCGTAAAAAGAAATATGTTGGATGTCCAAAATTCATCGGTTTAGCTGAAGTATTGAGGTCAATGATTCCTGATTTACCTGAGATACTTATGCCTCATTATAATCGTGGTATGGATAAGCATACTAGAATAGGTCTTTTGGTTAGAGCTTTTAGATTAGCAAAGATTTTCAGAAAGAATCCTTTTGTAAGAATAAGTGCTATTAATAAGGCTTTCAAAGCTCAAAGGTTTCATAATAAATCCTTGATTATAGATGAGGAAACACTTCAAAAATGGGAGAACTCTGAAGTCATATTAAATGACTTTCCTATTTATAATGAAAATGAAAAACAATTAAAAATAGCACTAGTGGGTCATTCTTATGTTCTGAATGATCCTTTTTCATCTCTAAATATTCGTTCATTACTTCAAGGTTATGGAGTAGATATCATCACTTCTGAGCAGATACCTAGAAAATTAATTGAGAAACAAATGGCTAAACTTGACTATGATATTTACTTTGATTTTGAAAGGGAAATACTAGGTACAATTATGCATTTCATTGAAAGTAAAACTGTCGATGGTATAATTCATTTATTGATTTTCAGTTGTGGTCCAGATTCCATTGCAGGTGAGATAGCAGCTAGATTATCTAAAAGAAATCCCACAATTCCACTACTACAGCTTGTCTTTGATGAGTTAACAGGTGAAGCAGGAATGAGAACTAGAATAGAAGCATTTGTAGATATGCTCAGAAGAAGTATTGACGAAAAAGTTATATTTCATATCACACAAGTTCGTATTTGAGGAGGAAAAAGAAGATGCCATTATCTTTCCCATATGTTGGAACCTTTACTTATGTGTTCGAATCTATTGCTAGAGGGATGAAAAGAGATGATATTATTGTTCCTGATGAACCTACTTATCGCACTAAGCAGTTAGGTTCTCAGCATTCTTCAGAATTTGTTTGTACTCCTTTCAAAATGCTTCTTGGATCAATAATTGAAGTTATTGAAAAAGGAGCCTATGAGATTGTTGCAACAGTTTTTGTTGATTATTGTAGACTTGGGTACTACTCTCCTCTGTATCAATTTATTCTCGAGGATTTAGGATATGATTTTGATTTAATTAACCTTGACTGGTTTAATAAAATTGAATTCTTTACTAGTTTCAAAAAACTTGCATGTAATGTTAATGCTGTTCAGGCTTTTCAAGCATTCAGAGTTGGGTGGATCAAGAACAGATACATTGACCAAATAGACAAATCACTCTACAGCTATGGTGCTGTTGAAATCGAAAAAGGCGCATCTTACAAAGTTGCTCACAAACTTTACAGACAAGTAGTTGAAACGGAGGGAATGAAGAATATCCGAATGCTTCCAGAAATTATTCAAAAAACATTTGATGATGAAGTTGAAATTGATACTGAAGCTAAACCCCTAAAAGTAGGGGTTGTTGGAGAACTATATGCTGTTGTAGAACCTGCAATCAATCTTGATATAATGAGACGACTAAACGATATAGGAGTTATCACTGAAACCCCAATTACCTTTACTAGATGGATAGATTTAGGTCAAAGAATGAATCCTTTCAAGAAGTGGCATTATAAAGCTTGTATAAAACATGCAAAACCATACGTTAGATATCCTCTTGGAGGTAAAACTAGGGAATCTCTTGGAGCTGTAATTGAATATAAAGAAAAAGGATGGGATGGAGTAATTCATTTGTATCCATTCACCTGCATGCCTGAGATTATATCAAGGAGCATTTTACCCCAGGTGAGCAGAGAACATGATATGCCTGTTCTTTCATTAGTTCTGGATGAACATACAGGAGAAGCAGGAATTCAAACTAGATTAGAAGCATTTGTTGATCTTTTAGAACGTAAAAGGAATGATAGAAATGGGTTTTAAATCTAAAGGAGATAAAAAAAATGATTGATAGTCGAGAGAAATATTTTCTTGGTGTTGATGTTGGATCAATTAGTACCAACTTAGCAGTTATTGACAATTCAAAGGAACTGATTGAATCAGTATATATACGTACTGATGGAAAACCAGTGAATTCGGTTCAAAAAGGAATCAAAATGATGAGAGATCAGCTTGGAGAGGACCTTGTGATATCAGGTGCTGGATCAACTGGAAGTGCGAGGAAATTGACAGGCGTACTAATTGGTGCTGATATAGTCAAAAACGAAATAACAGCTCATGCTTTAGCTTCCTTACATTATAATCCTGATGTTCAAACAGTTATGGAAATAGGTGGACAAGATAGTAAAATAATCATTATTCGAAATGGGATTGTTGTAGACTTTGCTATGAATACAGTTTGTGCTGCTGGTACTGGTTCTTTTCTAGATATGCAAGCTAATAGGTTAGAAATACCTATAGAGAAATTTGGAGAATTAGCTTTACAATCTGATAATGCTGTTTCAATTGCTGGAAGATGTACAGTTTTTGCAGAAAGTGATATGATTCATAAACAGCAATTGGGGCATCCAACTAAAGATATTATCAAAGGTTTGTGCGAAGCTTTGGGTAGGAATTATTTGAGTAATGTTGGGAAAGGAAAAGACATTAGACCACCTATAATGTTCCAAGGAGGAGTAGCCGCTAATATTGGCATGAAAGAAACTTTCGAGAAATATTTGGAACAAGAGATTATTGTACCTGAACACTATGATGTAATGGGGGCAATAGGTTCTGCAATTCTAGCTCAGGAAGATGCAATAAAAAGATCTAAGAAATCTAATTTTCAGAGCTGGGATATTTCAGAAATGGATTTCCAAACTTCTGGTTTTGAATGTGATGGGTGTTCTAATATATGTGAAATTGTAGAGATTCGCAGAAATGATACACTTATAGCTCGATGGGGTAGTCGCTGTAGAAAATGGGATCTAATTGACTAAAAAAATCTTTATCTCTTTAGTTTACCCATCACTTTTTTATTTAATCAGATTTCAGATACAGAATAGCTATTTAAACCCTTAAAATATCCTGTTTCAGATGTGTAACTAAATAACTCGTCTTGTTTATCTCTTTTTTCAGAATTACAAGTAGGACACCAAGCATTGCAATAGTAACCAAAGTTAATTGTAGTTTGAAGATGTTGATATTCAGAGTTATAGGGAAAATCACAGTCCCATTCTTCTTTACAGACAGGACACTTATGTTTACAATTTTTCATTTTTCTATCCTCTTTACATAGTGTATATTTTTTAGACCTAGATAATTACTTTATTTACTACTATTAAGTAATCATTAAGTACAGTCTTATGTAGAACTTCTGCAAATCATTCCAAGAATTTTAAAACTAATCTTTTTGAAGTCACAGAATTAATTTATTAAAATCCTTGCGAAACTAATCACACTATATTGCTTTTCTGCAATTAAATTTCACTTTCGAACCAAATTATTCAGTTTACCATATGTATCCTTATTTAAATGTCTTGTTATTGATATAATATAGTGTTTATATGTATTTTATAAGCAATCTTAAATATTTATAAAAAATAGCTGATTTGTATAAGCATTAATCAAATCTAAATTTCAAGATTCTAAATAATAGTCTGAACTTATTATGGTGAAGTACATGTAACAGTTTCTTATGAATTTAACTCCAATATAACTAAAGATATGGTAACTAAGACAAAAGCAAATTCTACTTCAAATTTTGTTCTCTTTTCTTCTTTGCTGACGTCTGTTGCTCTAATCAGCATCGTAAGGAAAAGAAGATCAAAAAACAAAAACAATTGCTATTTTTTCTTTACATAACCAGAAACGTGAAGTTTATCAAAAATATCTTCTGTTTTTTCACGATTTACTGAATCACAATTTGGACAATATGAATTGCAGTAATACCCTTGTTCTACAGCCTCTTCATAATGTTGATGCTCAGAGTAGGTAGGAAAATCACAATTCCACTTCTCTCCACATTTCTCACATTCATGCTTACATTCAGACACAACTTCAACCTCCTGTTTGATAGATTTTAATTAGATTGAAATTCTTGGGTTGAATCCGCGCAAATTGCTGTTATAATATTATCTTGACCATTAATATAGTTATCTTCTATCAAAGTTTGTCTTTTTCAAATGAGTAATTTTAAAGATTAGTTACCTATGAAAAGAAAAACAAAGAAG
>JAUWJS010000025.1 GCA_030607575.1 Candidatus Heimdallarchaeota archaeon
TCTTTGGCTTTAAGAGTTTCAATAACCTGTTCTTCATCAAATAAATAAACTTGTAAGAATGTAACAATCTGTCCATAATCTATCCTGATTGGCTTTTCTTCAAAAGGTTCAGCCATAAGAGCAAGTTCGTAAGCTTTGACAGTTTTTTCCTTGGTTTTTTTATGTTCAATGTCCTTCTCTTGATAGTACAATTCTTCTGCAACATCATAGTCTGAAGCGACTCCCGGCACATCCATCTCAACTTTAAAATCAGTGTCTGTTCTCAGGTTAGTTCTATATATTTTGTAAAGAAATACAGATGGATCTAATATGCTCGGAAACTTTGATACAGGCAAGCCACTGCCAGTGCTCCCGCTTAATTTTTTACCGCCAAAGGTTAGAAAACCATGAGTAATTAACATAGGTAATTTGCTTTTTCCAAATATTCTCTCGTGGATTGCTAAAGATGAATCTATCGACCCCCCTGATACACCATGATCTTTACCTGAAGATTCAACAGTAACTCCTAAGAAATCTTGTCTGGCTGCCCAGTCGAGTCGCCATTTAATTTTCCAGATTGTTTCTCCTAATGTTATAGAGGACTTCTGACCACATCCTCGTTTTTCTTTCTGACATAAGATTTCAACCTTGATTTTGTCACCATCAAATTCATAATCAATGAGTTTTGGAGCAGATAGATTTCTACATTTTGGACATTGTATAAGAAAGAAATCTTCCATTCTTGAGCCTGTTATTTCTTCAGTTAGCTCGTACATTTCTTCCTTTTTCTCAAGAAACAATTTCGCATATCTATCATATTTTCCTTCTTTATACAGTTTCGATGTAAGAATTGGATCGGGATTGACATCAAAATCATTCATTATAGCTAAAGCATCAGTGATGAAATGATCTGCGTATGAATCATGACAACCTAAAGGATCTGGTACTTCACAGATTGCATGTCCTAGGTAAGGCTTCAGTAATTTACTATATTCTTTGAAGAATGCGGGTATTTTTTCAAAAGGATCCACATCATCTATATTGAGTAAATAATATGAATCTGCTCCTAAACTGATTAATTCTCTATGAATGGCTCTGCAAGTAACTGCTTCTTTGAAGTTTCCAATATGATAAAAACCTGAAGGTGCCCATCCGGTAGCAACTACTTGTTTTTTTCCAAAAATCTCAATAACCTCGTTGCTAACTACAGTCGCCCAGTGTTCATATGCTCTTTCTTCTGCTTTTTCTTGATGTGTCATGGTTAAAACAATATCACATTACTTAACTTAAAAATTATGGTTTCTGTTAGTATATTTAAGTAACTTGTGAATAAAGGTTAAGAATCTTCAATTTCCATGCATCATAGCTTTCTGGCGTTGTAGGATAGGTTTCGCAGTGCTTAGCGATTGCTTTGCTTGTGCTTATTGCTTTTCTCATCATCAACAAGAGTCCATACTTAGGAAAACATCCAACCACTCGACCTAAATAGTCCATAAAGGATCTTTTTTTCATAATACCTGCAGATGTTAAATCTGATTGTTTAATCACTTTTCTCTTAAGTAGAAATTCTAGTTTTTCTGGACCTATTTTTTCCAAAACTATTGTTAGAATTCTGTTTCTAGCATGATCTGCTCCAAACTCTTTCATAACTAGAAGATTATATCTCCATAGGTCTTCCAATTCAAACGAGTTTTGTTCAAGAGCATTGCATACTACTTCTCCTGCAAAGCACCCTGCCATTAATGCGGGACCATGACCTTCAGCTGTTAGTGGGTCGGCATGATAAGCTGCATCTCCTGCAACAATTAAACCATTTCCGACTGCATTCCATAGAGGAGCTCTAATTGGGACTATATCCCCTCTCCCATCTATTGTTTCGTAAGTTCCCTTTGGGTAATATTTCTCCAAAGCGTTAAAATATACTGATTTTACACTTTTTTTAGCGTGTTTTCCTTCTTTGATAAACCCAGTTCCACAATTCAAACGTTTTTCTCCATCAGCAAAGAACCATATATATCCTGGTTCTGGTATGCCCTTTTCATATTGTAAAACTATTTTACCTTCTAAATTATGATCGTGATTTAATTCTATTATTTCACGATAACAAGGAGCAAAATCTGCTTTAGTAACCACTTTATTTAATTTTGGTTCATATTCTTGTGGTAATCCTGTTCTAACTACTGCCATGGTTCCACTACAATCAATCACCATTTTAGAAAAAATTTCTATACTATTATGTTCTGAATCTCTAATCAAAACTCCAGATACTTTGCTATCTTTTACAATTGGTTTTTTTACTCTACATCGATCTTTTAAAATTACTCCAGAATTTATTGCTTCTTGAAGTATCCTTTGACCAAACTTATGACGATCAATCATGTAACCTATAGCTGGAAAGATAATATGATTTGTAGACGAAGCTGTTCTAAGAACTAAATCCTCAACTCGTGCATTAATTTCCTCTTTCTGTGGAGGGGCAATAGATAGTTTTTCTAAAGCTTCGTGAACTGTTTTTTTTGAGATAGCCTCACCGCATACTTTGTCTCCAATCTTCTCCCTTTTCTTCTTATCAAGAAGTAAGACATTATATCCTCCTTTTCGACAAATTAATGATGCAGCTACTCCAGCCGGACCAGCTCCAACAACTATTACATCATAAGAATCTTTCATTGATAGACCCCAATTCTTTCAGTTGTAAATAAACTCTACGAAATTAACTAAATGAATAAATCTAGAGAGATTTGACAAGCTCTCTAGAGATTGATGATTCTCTGTCTAAAACTTCTTTTTCAGTTCTATCTCCAATGAAAACTTCGAACATCTCAAAAGTTGGTGGAGTATCTCCTGAAACTTTGATTTCAACTAATACAAATTTTCCAGCAGCTGGTGGTTCAATAATCCATGTTATAATCTTAATACCTGAATCATCTAATTGTTCCATTATTTGAGAATTTTCTGGATTTTGCCCTATCACAGCATGACTAGCAGGGAATTTATCAGCTATAGATATGATTTCATCAACATTTCCTCCAATATTTTTGATAATGTAATTAACAGTATACCCAATATCTCTTTCTGAGGATTTGATGAACTTAGCTATTTTGAAAATTGTTTTTCCTTCTTTATTTTGAATGATTTTCTTACTTCTAAACAGAAATGGGAAATAATCAAGACTATAAATTTTATCTAAGGACTGATCTGCTGCAACTTTTTTGTGTTTCCATCTTACAATAGTTCCTATAAGTTTAACTTTCTCAATCACAGCATTTGGAGGAAGTGCTTCAGGATTTGTTCTTAAGATATCAAATTCTGGAGGAATCTCATCAATGATGTGTAATTCCTGCAACTGACGATTATGGATATTAAGATATTTAATATTGGACGCAAATTCTAAACCTGATATAGTTATATCTTCAAATGAATTTAGAACAGCTATTACTTCATTTCGAATTATCTCTAAAATTGTTCGATTAATCCTCTTTGCTAATCTGTAATTTATTAATACTTCTTGATCAGGCTGAATCTCAGGAATCTCCCAAGTAATTTCTAAGAACTTATCCATTTTCTCTTTAGATGGTTCGTTTTCCAGTTCTTCAATTCCCATATCTTCTATGGCAAAACAATAAGGGATTTCATCAATGATTTTGATTTCTGTGAGTTTTTCCTTGTATGTATTTTTCAGACCTGAAATCAGAGCTACATCCTTGAGAGTTTCTCCTATTCCTAACGGATTTTCTTTTTCAGTGGTTTCAACTTCACCGTTTGCTAATTTAAACTGAATTCGACTTTTAATCGTACAAGGCATTTGATATTTGTTATCTTCTATTAGCTTTTGAAGCAGTTCATCCCTAAGATAATCGTCTTCTGGAAGTTTTTTAATTGTAATTTCATGCCCAATTATTTTACTGTCTTCGGCAGTGCCAAAAGCTTTTTCAAAATTCTCAGTACTCACTTCTTTAGTTTCTTCAATTAGGTCCTCTAAATCTTCAGAGAATAGATCATCTGATCTTAAAAGCCGTAGAAGTAAATTATAATCCCCAACAATACCTATTTCTGATAAATATTCTTCAATCCATCGAGCTACTCTTGTTTCATGAGGTGCTAAAATTGTTGACCAGAATTCATTTACGGTATTTACTATGTCTTGAAGATTCCTACATTCTTTTTCATTTATTAAACCATGAGTATCATAAAACGAGACTATACCGCTCATAGAGGTACCAAAAACATTTGTATAAGGATCAATTTTAATATAGTATCTAGTTGATCCCCAGATTGATTTTTGTTCAACCATTTTAATCAACCCTCACTGTTTCTTGAATAGAAATGACTTCATATTCAACAAGCTTCTCAGTAGAAATTTCGAGCTCCTCGGTTGTTCCATTCTTGTGATTCAATATTGTTATAGAGAAAGTTCCTCCAGGCAAAAAATTATGTACATATTTTCTTACTAGTGAAACATTTTCAAACATTGTACTAGGGCTAGCTGGTATTTGATCTAAGTCCCCAAAAACATCTATTTTGCGAATACTTATGATCTCTCTATTGCTTTTTGTCTCACTCCTTCTTTCAAATATTGTTCTAACAGTATCTAAATGGAAACCTGAAAGTTCCTTACTTATTGACTCTTTAAAAACTTCTTCTGCTTTTTGAAGATCATCCAACAGAAGATATCTACTTATTAGCTTACTATATGCATAAGATTGGTTATCTTGCTCGTCAAGATTTTCCATCGTTTCTGCAACGAAGTGCCATAAGATAACAGATTCAATAAACTGGTCGTTTTCTTCTAGCTTTTTAATCCCTCTTTCAATGAATTTTAGAAAATCATCGGGTGTTTTGTTAGCTAGTAGGTCTTTTCCTTCTCTAATCATCTTTTGTACATCATCATCTGCACTCAATATAGACCACTTTCCAGTCAATCAATTTACAATTGTATATTTTGAGAACTTCTTATTTAAACTCTATCCTAGTATTCATTCAAATATTAATACAAAATTATATTGAAAAAAAGAATATATTCTGTCTGTCTAAAAACGCAAAATAAAAAAGACTGATTCGATAAAGTTAAAAGAACAATCTTTTTTTTGTAGTTATGGCTGAAATTGAAAGCAAAAATTTTTGCTCATTTCATTTCCACAATGATTCTAATGGGGAATGTTCAAACTGTGGATTAGCAATTTGCAATCTTGACCAACAATATGACTTACAAGCTAACAGACAATGTCAAATATGTTTTAACTTAACAAGAGCTAAGAAGATTGCAAGATATATGCAATTTAGTTTGTGGGGTGCAATTATTGCGCTTGTTGTAATTTTATGGTTATTACTAAAAGAGAGTGGAAATACTTTTTATGCCTTCTTACCTGTTCTTTTACTATTAGTTGTTCCATATCTTCTTCGTCCTGTTCTGATGAAATTGTATTTCAGAGATTTAGCGCCTATTGAGTCTATATTGCCTATCCTTCGTTATTTTGAAGGTACTGGAAGTATGGATCATTACAAACTTTTCTTGAGATTTTTAGGCAAATTAACTGAAGAAGATATTAAAAAAATCCAAAAACCATTGTATGATTATCTAATTCCTGCTCTAGCGTTTAATTATTCCAAGTTACCTGAAGGCTGGGAAGAAAATTTGACTGAAAATCTTCAAATTTCTCAGGAAAGGTTTATCGAACTCCTGGTGAAGGATTATCGCACTACCTTGATTCAGACTGCCGTTCATAGTGCACAAAGTAATATGGCGCTCTTCATTTTCTACTTGAGCGAAACAGCTTCTGATAAAGGTCTCATTAAAGAGTACATCATTGAAATTACATCTCAAGATGTTATGAAGTTAAATGAAGAAGAAGTAAATATCATTTATAAACATCTTTTAGAAGATTTGTATCTCTATGAAGATCGATTTCTTGAACTCTGTGATGAATTGGGACTTAAAAAACAAAAAGATTTACTTATTCAACTTATAGAAAGATTTGATCCCCCTCCCGTGCCAAAGAATCAGATTGAAGCTGTTATGTCTTCAGACCAACTTAGGGAGAAAAGGAGAAAGGAAAAGGAATTAGCTGAAAATCCTCCCCCCCCAGAAATCGAGCAAAAAACTGAGGAAACTCAGTAAAATCTCCTCCTATTATTTTGTAAGTATTCGCAACTCATATATTTACTAGTTTTGAATCTCTAATTGAGAATAGCGAATATGATGAGGAATTACAACCGATGATTTCATGATTTTCCTAGCTCACTCTGATTACGTTATTCTCATTATCTATTTTTATTTTCAATAATTTGATTCCCTCAATATTGATGACAAAGTCTTAATATGATAGTTTCTATTTTCATTATTATCAGCTATAAAGGACCACTGATGACAGTTATTGAACGAAACAGGAAAACTAAAAAGTTTGCTTGGCAATTTGCAGGTATTTTTCTATACTTTTTTACGATTGCTGTTGTTTTAGTAGGTTTGGCATATTTGATTTGGTCTTTTGTATTGATGATTCAAAGATTCTATGAGGTACCGTTCCAGAATATAATGATATTAGAGTTTATTTTGAATCTAATTACCTTATTAATAGAATTTCTAGGAGTATTCTATACTGTCATGTTACTAAACCACATGGCTTCTACCTGTATGAATCCTCCAAGTCTAACCAAAAAGGAAACCATCATAGAAAATTATCCTGCAGTTAGTATACTCATCCCTATTAGACATCCTGAGTATGAAATTCTTAAGGAAACTTTAGTTTCCATTTCAGAGGTTGACTATCCGAGGGAAAAACTTACTGTGTTCTTAGGTGATGATACCGAAAAAGATCATAAAAGTTATTTGAAAACCGTTGAACTTGCTCAACATTATAACGTTCAACATATACATGATCCAACAAATATTCATTTCAAATCTGGAATGTTAAACGTTGTCCTAAAACATGTAACATCAGAATTTTTTATACTACTAGATTATGATCATAAGATAGAACCAAAGATTATCACTAAATTTGTTAAATTACTTATGAATAATTCACAACTAGCTTTCGTACAATCCAAAGTAAATTTCAGACTTGTTAAATCAAAACTGCAGGTATGGGAATCTGTAATGTATGCCCAGTTTTATGAAGTATTTCAACGATCAAAAACAAAGCATTTTACAGTTTTAACTAATGGTTCCACAGCTTGTTATCGCAAGGCATGTGTCGATGAAATTGGTGGAATACCATTTGATACATTCACAGAAGATGTTGATATTTCAGTTAAGCTTCTTGCAAAAGGATACAAAACAGAATTAGTTGATGAATACGGTAGTTTTGGTTTGATTCCAGCAAATTTCTCACTTCTCTTATCACAGATAATAAGGTGGGCAAAAGGGAGCATGCAAGTTCTTAGACTAAGATGGAAGAAAATATTGTCAGCTAAAATGCCTTTCATTCACAGGATAGATTTACTGTTCAGTGCATCGTTGTTTTTTATTGCCTCTTCAGTATACTTGAATCTAGTTTTCTATGTTATCATGTATTTTACAAACAGCTCTGTAATTCGATTACCGATGAGTACTTTTCCACCATTATTAATCATGCCAATAGCTTTTGCAGTTTCCTACCAACTTTCTGGAATAATAGCCATTCTTTACGCTAGAAGAAGTGGAATTACAAATCTAAAATTGTTTGATCTTGTTTATTTCTTAATTCTCGCTCTCGTACTTAATCCATTCACTGTTTATGCAGTTATCAAGTCCATGTTCCAACGAAAAATCCCATCTAGAGATAAGAACGAATGGAATGAAAAAGTTCCTTTTTTTAGTCTTTCTTTTATCATCTCCATCTTGGGTGGCGGTCTCATAACTATCTCAGTTTTTGATATTATAAACAATGGGTTTTCTGGCTCCTTTTGGCTAATTTTAGGTCTCTTGGGGTTGACCATGCTAGCAACTTTTCCAGTGTGTATTTTCTTCCATTTCTCGACAAAACACAACAAACCTTATTTTGTTAAAGAGTTTAACACATAACATTAAGGGGAAACAGAATGAAGTGGAAAAAGATTCTTTGGTATATTTTAGCCTACTCTCTTTTTGCTTTTCTTCTCTTCTATATTATTTACAGTAGTATCGAAATTATTCAGGTTTATAGGACTATGCTTCCAAGTGGGTCAGCTATCGTAGGTTTGATTCTAAATTTTCTTATTTTATTATTAGAATTATTTTCAGCATTCTTCTCAGTTTTTATTTATTATTACATCGGTTCATCATCAAATTACACCTTACTAAAGGATGATAATAACAAATTTCTAAAGAGTAATTCTCTTCCTAAGGTAGCTGTAATGTTCCCCTTATATAGAGAACCATTTACAGTTGTTTCCCAAACATTGGAGGGCGCAATGAATCTAGATTATCCTAAAGAGAAATATGAGATAGTTGTTTGTGATGATAGTCCTGCTGAACATTCATCTGAGATAGAATCTTTTTGTAAAGCTAATAGTATCACATTCATACGTAGAAAAAACCGTTCAGGATTTAAAGCTGGAGCGATTAACAATGCTTTGAAACAAATAGAATGTGATTTTCTAGGAATCTTGGATGCTGATCATATTCCTACTCCCAATTTCATCAGAACATGTCTCTCTGGATTTACCGAAGAAGATATTGTTCTTGTTCAAGGAAAACCAATGTTTGTGAATCAAGATGATTACTTGATGAGAAGTAGTGCCTTTATCCAATCTCAATTTTATCACATTTATCAAAAAAGTAGAGGAACTAGAAATGGTGTTATATTTGCAGGAACAACTGGACTGTTGAGAGTTGATTTACTAAAAGAATTCGGAGGTTTCTTGGAAGATACATTAGCTGAAGATACAGATACTTCTTTTATGTTAATGTCCAATGGATACAAGACCCGATATCTTCATGAGATCTGTTCCAAAGGTTTGGTTCCTTGGAATCCAGTCAGTATGGTGAATCAAGTGTGGAGGTGGACAAATGGGATTACTTCGATTTTTCGTAAGAGGTTTTGGAAGATAGTAAAAGGGCAAAATAAGACTATAAACAAAATAGATATTCTATCAACAATTACAACACCAATAATTGGGACAGTTATGATTTTTGTATATGTTTTGCTGTTTGTTATGTATATGATCAAAGAATTCACTGGGTTAGCTGAATTTGCATTCATAAGACCAGATTTAGGCGTTTTTCCTCTTCTATTAGTTGCCCCCATTTTGATTTCCCTTGCTAGTTTAATTATGGCTTTTGTTACATGGCGTAGAGAAGAAAAAGAAGACAGAATGATTCGTCTAAGAGGTTTCTTTGGTATGGTATGGACAATTACTGCCTTTTACCTTTTAATGATGACTGCACAATATTTTCTAGTTTGGGCAGTTATTAGTGCACTTTTGGGAGTTAAGAAAGAATTTGATAGAACAATAAAGGTGAAAACCAAAACTATAGGAAAAATGAGTCAGAAAGTAAAATATACTCTTTGGTCAATTGGATTACTTCTAGTTGCAGGAGCATTTTACTTTGCTAGTTATAGAACCCTTTTAGCTAATGATGCTCTATTTGGTTGGTTTATTATCGCTGCTGTCACTGCAACAATTCCAATGATAATTACTATCGGTCATTTCAGCAAATTAGATTTTACCAAAGATAAAACAGCAGCAGATGTAGAGAGAGAATACGGAGATTAAGATTATGATTCAAATAGATATAAGAATTCTTGTTCCTCTCATTTCGATTCTTTCATCAGGATCACTTATCGTAGAAATAGTTAAGAAAAGAATATTGAAACTGAAAACATCGGATTCTTTGACTGAAAATCTTGTAGAATCTTTAGTTGTAGGAACTATTGTTTTAGTTGCTCCAATGTTGATAATTGCTTGGGTCGCTAATAAAACAAACAACATTCTTATTCTAGAGCGATTTGTTTATGTTTACCTAGCTATTGGATTACTTTATCTGATATACAAAATATACGTTTGGGTTAGGAAAAAATTACCAATACTTGTTCTATCTGGAAGAAAAAAATTAACTCAATCAATGGATCTACTTCTAAAAATTGTTATAACTTTAATAATACTCTTCTATGCATTTCAAGTACTTGTGTATCCATTCAGAGGATGGGATTTTCTGCATTTTTATTTGCCAAATTCTTTCAGAATCTTCATTACTGGTCAATTAAGTACAATCAATGAGTTAACATTTTTCCCTCAATTCAAACCCCCCATGAATATATTGCTTTTTTCATATGCTTTTTTTGTAACACAATCTGAAATGATTCAGTTTATTCCAATTCTATATTTAGCAGGAACTGCCTATTTTTGTTACAAAATATCCCAAATAATGGGTTTATCCAAGAAAACTGCTCTTTTTGCTTCTATTGCTTTTCTAGCTACTCCTCTTACCTATTTTCTTGTGTATGAATATACATACTATCAAGAGATGTATATACTATTCTTTACAACAGGAGCTTTTTATTATTACAAACGTTTTCTGGGTACTGATAAAAGTAAAGAACAGCTGTATTTCGCTATTTTAACATCATTGTGTCTCGGTGGTTGTAGTTTAAGTAAACTGAGTGGTTTTGTTATTCCTTTTGTTTTATTTGTTGCAATGCCTTCTGATAAAATTGGTAAGGTTTTACGGGTTATACTTATTGTAGGTTTTGCAAGCCAACTGATAAGAAAATCAATTTTTGAGATTTACCTTGGTACGGGAATTCTTATTGGATTACTTGCGATATATTGTATTTATCTTGTTCTTAGTAGTAAGAGCTTAATTTTTTCTGTTAAGCGATGGATTTATACCCTAGGTATTTTTGCTTTCCCCTTTACCATTGTAATATTATGGATCTTTTACATGTTAACAATTCCTGGTGTGGAGAATTATCTCATTGACTTATATGTGAATCTAAAATTTTCTAAATTAAGTTTTTCTTGGTCTGGAATCGCATTACCAGATACTATAACTTATCTAGAAAATGCCCATTCTGCATCCTTTATATCTTCATCATTTTCTATATTAATTGCAGCAATGTTCGCTGGAACATGGATGATTTTCAAGCTTGTAGGCTTTGTTAGTTCAAATAAGAAAAATAATGATTTACTGCTTTGGATAATTTTCTTCTTTATTATTTGGCAAGGATTCTTTGCAGAGTCATCAGTTAGATACCTTACACCCATTATTGTTCCTTTAGCTATTATTTTTGCAGTAGGATTTGAATCAGTTGTTAAGTACTTCAACAAAAAAGATGGAAAAAATCGGGACGGATTATTAGCTTACTTATTTATCACGGCAACTGCTTATCTCTTCCTTTATCCAATTTTACCTATAGAGACTGTCTTTGAAAACTTTCATCTACGATGGTATTATGCTCACACAAGACTGTTGTCTTTATTGGGATATATTCTATTATTCAATTTAATAACTTTTCTTCTAATCTGGAAAGAGAAAAATCTCAAGTTAAGTTATTCACAAATCTATAACAAAAAATTCAATGTTAGAAAGATTCTTTCAGGAACTTTAATTTTTGTAGTTGTTTCTGTTCCTTTTGCAGGTCAAGCAGCTCTTCTTGCTTCTGTTGGTTTTAATTTGAATGATTTTGAAAGCACATATTGCTATGATTACAGAGAATCATTTCAAGAACTAATAGATGCCATTAATAGACTTGGTTACTCAGATAATCAAATTATTCTCTCAGTAAATACGCCAGGTTTAGAATATTATTCATCTCAACCGATAATTGATCTCTTTATGATAGGCTTTCTAAGTGAAACGGGTTTATCCGACTCATCTGTTCCACTATGGAAATCAAATGTTACAAGAAATCTAGAATTTTTTGAGAAATATGGTGTAACCATTTTTGTAGCTCTAAATAGCTCTAATGATTGGTTTCCAGCATATTTGGAAGATTTTTACTGGGATTATTTTATCTTTAGATTTCTTCACAATAATGAATATTTCACTTACCGATTTGCAAACGAAGAATTCATGTTATTTACAATCATTAAATTCGAAGATTTTATAGGACCTGTTGATATAGAATTGAAAGGAAATTCTTCTAAAACCAGTCTTCTTGCCTATGCACCGTTGTCTATAGACATAACTGATGAAACTGCTTCAATTGAGGCAATACTGGATTTAACTGCAATTCAAACCAATCAGCCAATTTCGATTGATATTTCTACACAGTATACTCTTTCAACCAACAGTACGATATTAGTAGATAATAACAATCTTGTATTTAACAAACCAATCGATGAAACATTTACTTCCTTATCTCTAATGACATTACTTCAGCAATCAATATACATTCATGAAATAAGTATAACAATTAATTATTCTGATTTAGAGGGACTTCCACAGACTATTATCCACAACTTAAATCCTATGTTCGGGAATTCAGTAAACATTACTTGGACAAGCAACTCATGGTTTTATGAAGGATTTTATGGATTTCAATTCATTTAATTGTTCACTTATCTTCTAACTGAAGATACCTTTCTTTCTTTACTCGCTTTTCTAGCAATCATAATGGTTGTTAAGATAGCAACAAGAAGAATTAATACTACATTGAGGAGAAAAATGTTCCAACTTCCTTTTGGCACAAATGTATGTCCAAAGAAAACAGTTTGATTTAAGCTTGATAGTATTTTCAGAATAAGAGTACCAATTCCATACCCTATAATCGATGCTACAAATGCAATAAGTCCTAGTCTTGAAAAAATCGAAACAATTGTACGAAGGTTTGTACCCCCTATCATTTTAATAATCGTTGTTTCCCTCTTGCTTTCTTTATACATATTCTGTAGAATTGAGTACATGTTGACAATTACCACAACAAGGATAAGTACAATCTCTGCATAAGCGAGAGTATAGATAAATAGCAATGAACCTTTAAGATAGTAATTTAGATATTCTGTTGAAAATGCTATTAAGAAAGAAAATCCAGCCACTGGCTTAAAAGGAATTTTTCTCCATTGTTCTTCTGAATCACTTGGTAAAACTATAGTTATCAATTCTTTCCCAGGTTCAAAGATTCGACGTAAGTGTAAAGAACTTCCATCTTTTAGAAAAATAGTTAAATTCACATAACCATAGGATAAATATAACTGAAACTTTGAATATAATGAAGTTGTAGTTATTATTTGTCCTTGTAATTCTGTTTCTACAATTACTGGAAGATTGTAGACTTTTGACCCATTATCATATTTGAATTCAAAAACAATAGTTTTTCTCTTAGAAGGGATTTCAAACAGTACAATATTGTTTAATCCGTATATTTCAAAGGGAATAGCTATTGTAGTATCTCCTCCTCTAGTGAAATAACAGATGTAATCTCCTGAAGGTAAAGAAGAAGTGAAAAATTGTCCTTGATTATTAGTTGTTTGAGACATGATTCTTCTTCCAAACAAGTCCCTGATAATGCAATATTGATTGCTGATAGAAGAGTTAGCAAAATAGTCTCTTACTTCAACAATCGTATCACCATAACCAATTAGAATATTCTGATTAATTCCTGTTTTAGTATCTAATTGGAAATCGTAATGTTTATCTGCATAATTGAATTTCACTCGAAATTCTCCTTCAAAGACATTGAAAAAAACACCCCCATTAATATCTGTTGTAAAATAGTTGGTTGGAGAATTGTAAAAATCATTAATAGCAACAGATAGATTGAAGATTTGATAAATCACAGCCCTTATTTTTACTTCAAGAGTTAAATTAACAGGAACATATTCTTGTTCCAGGTAAAATGTATAGGATTCTGTTTTTGTATTATAATAAGAATCAGTGAGATAGAAAATTATTGTGTGCTCTCCTCCAACCAGAAACGGGGGATCATAGAAACCATCATATTCGAAAATTGGTTTATCATCAATTATAACTAATATTTGTACTGCATCACTTTCTAGTATTAAATCTGGATCTAACCCCTCTTCTGCTTTGTGAGGTGACAAAACTGCAACATAAGGCTCAATAGTATCCACAATGAAATTATGGCTGAAAGTATCATTAGAAATGTCAACTAATTGATAAAAAAGAGAGTAGTATCCATCACTAATATAGAGTGAGTTAATTGAATTAATAGTATAATTAATATCAAAATATGTAAGGTCTACAATAATATCTCCGGTATATGTTTCGTTTAAATCATTATTAGTTATTATCGATGTTTTTTGACCATCTAAAATCTCAAAAGTCCAAGTACGCTCTCTACTATCAAATAAATCTACCCAAAAGATTATTTTGAGATTATAACTGCCTGGATAAAGGAAAACTCTAGCAAAATCTTCAACACTCCCTGCTTTGAAAACGGAGCCTGTTATTTGATATTCAATAATAACCCCTGTAGTATTAGAAAAAACTTCCAAATCAATATACTTCTGATTTATTGTTCCTGAATATTCATTTAATATGTAAAAATCTATTGGAGCTCCGCCAGTGAAATTTACTACGACAAACTCATAATATAGTTCTATGTAATTTCCCGCAAGATCTATCATTCTTAATGTTAAAGTATGGTTACCGTTTTTTTGAGGGACAAGAATTTTTGTATCATACGCAGTTGAAAAAGAAAGACTATCCCATGAAAATTCAAGAGACGAAAGAATTTCATTAGTTGAAACCGTTAGTACAGATTCATAATTAATTTCACTTCCATTAATATACGATACTGCAATAATTGGAGCTGAATTATCGATCCAGAAAGTGTATGATCGATTTGACCAGGTAGAGGTATCATAAAATGCTAAATACAAAGTGTGATTTCCTGCAGCCAATCCTTCTGGTTTGATTATACCGTTTTGACTTATCAGTAAATCTGCATCACTATTCCAATTGTAGTACGCTTCATATTGCGGATTAAACCATGTTTGAATTTCAGATTCTGCTCTGACTTTCATGTGTTCTTTCAAACCAATAATACCTATTCCTTCAGGATTGTCTGTCACTGCAAAAACAAAATCCCATTCTTTGCTAGAATTCTCAAGCTCCGCTTTCAGTGTTAAGGTGTGAATTCCATTGACATAAGGGACGGATACTATATTGGATATAACCTCCAACCAAGGATCATTGTTCCATTTATAGATGAAATTGCCACTAAATCTATGAGTTGTATTAAGAATTATTACAGTTGAAGGATTCAAGTGAGAGCCATTCATTGTATTTGTGAAATAGTAGTCTTCAGGAATAGCTTCTATCACATTAAAGTAAACTTTGGTTTCTGCGTAATTTAGACTCTTATTATATCCACTCGATATAAAATCTTGATTATAAGTTTCGATTGTCAAAGAATGAGCACCCTCATCAAAAGGGATTGAAATGCTTTCTGGTGCTTCTTCACCCGGAGATGCTAAATAGAAGTCTTCCATTGTTGTTAAGTTATCATCCCAGTAGAAATAAATGGAATAACCTGGAGAGGAGGACATTCTGATGTCAATATTTTGCCCAATAATTACAGAATTATTAATTGGGTTTTCTACTATTATTTGTGGGTGCCTACTGATTAATATAATCTCGAAATCATTTGAAATTGATGTTGTGAATGTTATATCTTTTCTATATATTTCATACGTAATTCTACCATAGTAACCGCCATCACTTACTGATATGTTTGCTTCTCCATTACTGTCTGTGGTACTTACATAGTTATTTTCTTCTGAAGTGACTCCATCCTGTCTGTAAAGCGTTATCACTGCTCCTTGAATTGGTTCGTTTTCATCTGTTATTACTCGGAAATACACATTTCTCTCAATATATTGGATGAATACTTCTACTTCCTTATCTTGATCTAATAGAATCTTTATTGACTCTGAAATAACATCTTTAACTACACATTGTATTTCATATTCACCAAAAGGCATTACAAATGAAACTTGATTATCATTTAAAATAATGGTTTCATTAATTAATTCTCCTCTCTTGTTATAAACTGAAACTGATGCGTTAAGTTCTTGCAGATTCCCAGGAGATGTGATATGCACAATGAATTCAAATTCCTTACTAACTAATTCCCTTATCATTTCTTTGTTGTCAATGATATCTAAGTCTATCTCGATTCTCAAGTGAGTTATATAGTTGAAGTCTTCAAATGCAAAAAACTGACCGATCCATAGAGAAGAAATAATCTCATCATCCAACAGGGTATTAGTTCCAAAGATTGATTTGATTTTTAATTCAATAGCAGCTTCTGATCTGGTAGAAAAAAGTGTAATATAATCCCCAATATTTAGGTTATTTCTTTCAGCAAAATTAATGCCCACACTAACCTCAAAAGTATCATTGACAGTTAGAAGTTGCCCCTCTAGGTATTCTACATCTGTAAAATGCCAGAAAGAAGAAGCATCTACACCTCTGAAATAGACAGCTTTGTCCTTATATACAGCTGCGGTCATCACTTCAGGACTAACTTTTTTTACTCCTTCAATTGAACTAATAGTATCTGCCAAATCTAAGGGTATCACACTAGTGTATGGCGTCGATGCCTCTGGATTTGAGATTACCAGTATACTCTCGTTCTCTCCTAGATATGTTGCTGTACTGTTTACAATGCTTGACATAAGGATTCCAGCACCAGAAAGTATTGTGGAACTAATAAGAAACCCAATAAAAGCTAAGAGCATTCTCTTCTTTGGTAGGACATTGTAGAGAAAGATTTTTCTGAGATTCATCTATTGTCCCTCCTTATGACTTTGATTTTTGAAGCTTCAAGCGAAGGAATTATTCCGGATACTATGGATAATGATACGGAAAATAGAAATATTATTCCAATCAAAAAACCTTCTATCTTCAATGCTATGAATGGCAATCCCATAGTTGCTGAAATTAAACCCACTATGCCACTCACAGCTAGATATCCAATTACTAGAGAAAGTAAAGCTGATATTACTCCAATATAAAGAGATTGAAGCATGAATAACATAACTATTTGTCTTTTAGTAGCTCCAATAGATCTCAATGTGAAAATCTCTTCTTCACTCTCTCTAACTAACGTGTAAATGCTATACGAAATAGAAACAAGCATTAAAACAAAAAATAATATCTCTAGAAGAGTTAACGTTCTTATTACATCATTTGTAGCAAAAATGATGAAATTCTGAGTCTGTTTCTCATCAAGCACTTCTAAAAAGTTGAATTCATTTATAATATCGGTTCTAATTGTTTCAATTTCCCTGATATCTAGAACTCTTAATTCTATAAAAGAGAAATAATTCAAAGATGTATTTAGATCAAAACTGGAAAGTGATCCCATTAACTCTATATCATACTCGTGACCTGATTTAATAATATTTGATACAGAATAGCTTTCATTATGTAATAATACAAATGACTCATTTACTTGATAATCACTAAATTCAATTCTTATTAAAGATCCCACACCTGCAGCGGTTAGATAAGCAAGTTGTTGTCCAATAATTACTTCATCTTTTTCTAGTTCTGTTGGGGGAAATTCATAGTGGTGGGATTGAAATCGCTCGAAATCACTGATGTTGAGCAATCGTAAATGCGTCGTTAACCTTGTTCCTGTTTCTCCTTCAACCACAATTGGAATATATATTTCAGGTAAAATTACCTCTAAGTTGGGTGTTGTCCTAGCGTATTCCTCTAAAAATTCCAACACTTCAACATTTATTCTGCTTTCGGATAAACTCTTTCCTTCTTCTATAACAAGAAGAAGATCTGAAGGTTGAATAATCTCTGCCATTCCACTTATATTGGATGCATATCCTCTGACCAAAAGGGTTGTAGAAATATATATGACCAGAGCTAAAGTTAATGTCATAATTGCTTGATATGTCCTCTTTCTATTATGAAAGAAAAATCGAACACTGAACTTTAGCATTTAGTATCTCACTTTGAAGACATGAATTTATTATGATATAAAATTTTCTAGCTAAAAAGAAAGAAGAAAATTCTTCTTCTCTTTCACGTTACGATTGGGTAGAGACCGAAGAACACTAATCTTTGAATAATTAATGTAAAGTATATTGCAATACCTACTGCGAGAATGGATGGTATTCTCGTTTTTGAAGGAGTTACTCTGTTTACCCCTATCGCTAAGAATAGTAAAAATCCGTATAAAAATATGTTAAGAGGAATTCTGGCAAGCAGTTGAAACTTTATTTCACGCTGTTCGACTCCAAAACTAGAACTGGTTGGGTTAAATCCAATTGCTTCTAGATATTTTATCCCACCAAAAATGTAGCCTATCATATATATGAACACAGCAATAGAAGCAATAAAAACTGCATTACGGTAGATTTTCAACCACTTCTTTTCTCCCAATAGCAGTGAATAAATGAGTGGAAAAACAAAAACCCATGTAAACCAGGCAAAAATACCAATAAACATCTGATCTCCAACATCACTTGTTGCAAAATTTGTAAAATCAAAATCTTCAGTTAAACCACCTACCAATCCTCCAGGAAAGAGAGGATAGACCGTTAGTTCCGAGAAGAAACCTCCCGCGAAAAGCATAAAACTTACGTATACAAGAAAAGATGTTAGAATATTGATTAGGAAGTAATTGGGTAACAGTTCAGAATAACTTGCTCTTGTTGGTCTAGTCAAATAATCTTTCGCAAATCTGAAAGTATCCTTCACATAAGTAAATCTGAAAAGCAGATAGACAGCAATTGCAGGAATAGCTATGACTGCTATAAGAAATAGAATATTAAGCGTCAGTGCAGCAGGATTCGATAAAGAACCAAGTAAATCATCCCAGATGAAAGTTCTTATGTCAAAATCTGTCATCCTCTTGAATGGTGGGGATCCGAAAATAAGTAGAGAATACCAACACAAAGACAATGCTACAAAAATTGTTGCTAAATAGTCCCTTATTCTGAATTTCCTTTTTTGAGTGTCCAGATACCAAAGTTTCTTGTAAATTATTTCTGTAGCGTCTTCTTCAAAATCGGATAATACTAATCCATCTACTCTTACTTCACCATATTTTTCATAGAATCTCTTAGCAATCAAATCTAGTAATTCTTGGGTGTCTTTTGTATCCATTCTTTTATCCACTGATATAACAAACAGTAAATCATTCTCCTCTTCTTGAAAAAGTATTCGTGAAGTTACCATTTCAAATTCAGAAATTCTTTCCTTTTGGGTTTCTGTTGCCATTGAATAAATTGCGCTCATTAACCCGCCTGTTAGTGCAACATCAACAGCTTCTTCTGTTTTTTCAAATTCTTGACTATAGAAAATTTGACCATAAGTTGTTAGAATAAGTAGATGTTTAATCAAGGTGGCATTCCCCTTTTCTTATAACTCATAATAGGAACCCCTCTCCTAAAAATATTACGGAAGTTTTCAGGAAGTAAAAAAAAGGGTGGTGTAGAAGAATTAGGTACCTTCAAAGTAGGCATCCTTATAGGCTTCTTGTTCAGGAGTCAATTTATCTATCTTATATCCCATAAGTGACAGTTTTAAACCTGCTATTTTTCTATCTTGCTCACCTGGAATACCGTATACTTTATTTTCGAGACTTTTACCTTCTTCTGCGAGATGAATTAAGCTTAACAATTGGTTCGCAAATGACATATCCATAACTTCTGAAGGATGACCTTCAGCAGCAGATAAGTTTACCAATCTTCCTTTTGCTAGAAGATACACTTTTCTTCCGTCTGACATTAAATATTCTTCATTATTTTTTCTTATTTCTCTTTTTGATGTGCTTAAATCTTCTAAATCTTGGATGTTTATTTCAGCATCATAATGTCCAGTATTGCATACAATTGCACCTTCTTTCATACTTTTAAAGTGTTTTTTTACAATAACGTCCTTCATCCCAGTTGCAGTAATAAATAAATCGCCCAAATTTGCAGCTTCATCCATCTTCATGACTCTAAACCCATCCATTGCTGCCTTGAGAGCTTGAACTGGATCAACTTCAGTTATTATTACATCCGCTCCTAATCCTGATGAATTCTTAGCTAAACCTTTTCCACAGTGTCCATAACCAGCTATAACAACGATTTTACCTGCAATTATTATGTTAGTTGATCTCAACACTCCATCTAATGTGGATTGACCAGTACCATACACATTATCAAAATCACTTTTTGTTTCTGCATCATTTACAGCAATTATTGGGTACAAGAGTTTTTCAGCTCTGTCCATTGCTCTCAATCTGTGGACACCAGTTGTTGTTTCTTCAGTTCCGCCTATGATAGTTTCAGCTAGATCTGAAAATTCAGAATGTACTCTAAATATTAAATCAGCTCCATCATCTAAAGTTAATGTGGGTTTGAATTCCAAAACCTTGTCTATTGCCCAATAAAATTCTTCATTAGACATTCCATACCAAGCAAAGATGGAAATATCTTTAGCAGCTAAAGCTGCTGCAATATCATCTTTTGTAGATAAAGGATTACATCCACTCCAAGAAACCTCTGCTCCTGCTGCAATCAAAGTTTCAACTAAAACAGCTGTCTCTTTTGTTACATGAAGACATCCAGCTACTTTCATACCTTCTAATGGTTTTGTTTCTGCAAACTCCCTTCTTAATTGCATAAGAACAGGCATCCTAGACTCTGCCCAGTCAATATTCTTTCGACCCTCATCAGCTAGATTTATTTCCTTAATTTTGTATTCCATATTTCTCACATCTTCTTCAATTTTAAAAATATATCGAGTTGAGATTTTTTGAAAAACACAAGATTAATCAATCTTGAAAAAAAAAAGATAATATGGTTGAATATACTACACCCTTGATTATTGCTCACAGAGGTGCTTCTATAGACGAACATGAAAATTCCATTAAAGCTTTTGACTTAGCTGTTAAGCAAAAGGCCGATGTGATAGAGTTGGATGCTCATCTTACTAAGGATGGTTATTTTGTCGTCCTTCATAATAACACAATCCCCTATAAGAAAAGTAATATAGTAATTGCTCAATCAAATCTTGAAACCATTCAAAAATTCAAACTACCAAATGGTGAACCTATTCCTCTATTAGAAGATGTTCTTAAGCAATTCCTCTCAAAAATCAAATTCAATATAGAATTAAAATGTGATGTAACAAAGGAACAATTCGATTCTCTTTTAAATGAAGTAGGTGGAGACAATTCCCGAATTCTTGTAAGTTCATTTCTTCATGAGCCTATTGCAAACCTAAAAGATAAAACTCTAGGTTATGAACTGGCTTATCTCTATATCTTCCCAATGTATCAGAACAAAAGTGTAGCTCTCAATGATTTTATCGATGCTATGAATCCTTACTACAAATTTCTGACTAAGAAAGCAGTGAATTTTTACCATAAGCAAGGTAAGAAAGTTTATCCTTGGATAATTAATGATGAGAAACAAATTAGAAAACTAGTTAGGAAAAATGTGGATGGAATTATTACTGATCTTCCCAAACAAACAAGAGAAATAATATCTTTAGAACTTGAAAATCTAACTGGTTAATAGTATTTTACTAAAGAGAATGAGTATTCTTGCCATTCCGCTATTTGATTTACATATCCAAGAAGTTCCTCTTCTTTGTTTTTCTCTACATTAAAGATCATACTTACAATCTCAGGTGAATAACCTGATTCAAGTATTTTCTTGTAATCAGTAGGTTCTTCAATTATTTCCAATTGATAGGCTCCCTCCTTAGAAACCATTAATTCTATGATTTCAGGTTTAATCCCTTCTTGTATTTTATTAAATATTTGAACAAATTCAGTTCTTTTCTCTAACTCTTTGCTTACTCTGAGAATAGCAACATTGAACAATCCTTCATTGACTAAAACAGGAATTAACCAGAAAGATTGGCTTGGAATAGTTAATTCTGCAATAGTACAATCATTTTTCTTTATTTCCTCATCTAAGTCTTGAACCAATTCTTTAGCTCTTTCCTCAGTTTGTTCCTCAGGAAGTAAAACAATTTCATCGATTGCATAGATGTTTATCTCAGTTTTTTTTCCACTAGCTTCTTCTTCATCTTCTTCCTCAATTTCTCTTTCTTTTAACCAGATAAAATAACCAGTAAACTTCTCCCCCGATTTTATTAGACTGATTTTAGCATTTTTATTTTCTAGAGTAGAATCAACAAACATTTCTATTGTGATTTCATTACCATAAAGTAATTCTACTAGTTTTTCTAGCTCCTTGGAGGTTTTAGGATTTTTGACTTCTGTAAACATCTCTGACACGGTATGAGCTATATCTAAATAAAACTATTCTTTTTAACGATGTTACTAAGGATTGAAAAATAAAAAAATAAAAAAGAAGGAAAGGTTTATGCTGTGTGTGAAAACGATTTTGACAATTCAGCAAACTCTAAAGTAATATCATACGAAGTTCCAACATTAAATGCTCCAACTATGTACACCATATCGGACCCATTTTCGTCTATCACTACATAAATCATACTACTTCCTGTTGGCGTATCAAGAATTTGTACTCCTGTTAAACCAGTTACAGTTACACCCGTGATATTTAGTGATCCACCTATGGCATCCACTTTAATTTCTATAGCTCTGTCTCCACCACCAACATCATTTGACCCTGGTGTGATAATGAGCGTTGCTTCGCTATTGGGCTGTAACATCGGAATTACTACTAAAAACACTATAGCTGCTGCTGCTGTTACTAATGCAATCAGCAAAACTGTTGCGATTACTGGAGATACTCCTCGTTTCTTCATTTTTTAATTCACCCTTGATTATTATTAATCAAATCAAAATAACCAAATATTACTTAAAAAAGTAGCGGTTGTCTTAATGGAGGGGAATTATCCTTTAGCAGAATTACTCAATTTTGCAGATTAACAATTATTTATATTGGAGTATGTCCTTAGTTAAATGGAACAAATGGATACTATCACTAATATCATATTTAGGTCATTGACCACAATTTATGAAGGAACGATTAGTGGTAGTGCTTTACATCCGAATATTTATTTTCTCGAAAATAACAAATTAAATACTTATTATGGTTTCAATCTTCAAGATGTTATTCCAACAAGATTAATTACACGTATTTATGAAGAAGGAAAGCACATCATTACAGATTTACTCTGGTTGGTAGATGACTCAAAAACCACTGGAAAAGGGCATATATCTTTTACAGAAAAATCCAACAAAATTTCAGTAGAAGGAGAACCAAAGGAATATATCAAACTCTTTGAGAATGATGCAACCATAACCGCATGTTATGGTGATCTCCTCACACTACCTAATTATCTAGAACTGGTTCTAACTGGATCTAGAGAATGGTCTCCAGCTAAAATCCAATCTATAACTAAATTAAACATACCAAACATTCCCACAAACTTGTACAGTTTCTCAAGAACCATCTTAGATGCAAAAAAAGTTAATGACGAAGATTATCAAGAACTTGCACTAGACAGTTACTTAGCTCTAATTGATTTAGTACACAGGTCACTTGAATTACTTTCTAAATTTACTCAGAA
>JAUWJS010000113.1 GCA_030607575.1 Candidatus Heimdallarchaeota archaeon
AACTAGCTTCAATTTTAGAGGCGATTGTTTTACTAGATGAAGAAATGCTTTCTTTCATGATTCTTTATCTTGATCCTAAAATTTCAGAGCCCCCAACAGGAGAGAGTATCATTGAGTTAGATATGATCCTCCATGCTAAAAGTTCTTTTCCAATTGCTTCTTTGAAATCCTATGCCACTTTTAGAAGACAATGGCCAAAGATACAAAGTGAAAGAAAAGGAACAGATTTTGTATCTTATGAAAAACTTCTTACGTATTGTATAGGTAACCAGTATAAGACACTTCTAGATATTTATTTCAAGGCAGAATCAGCTATGAATTTCCTCAGTTTCATTGATATGATAGAAGATATGTCAATGCTTGGTTTGATCAATATTAGAAAAACACAATTTTTTACAGTGGACGATTAGCTTTCTTTAGAAAAAAGTAATAAGTAGTGAATTTAGCAGATATCGATGACTTATCTAGCTGACAGACTTTCATATTTTCAAGAGTCAGTTATTAGAGAAATGACTCGAAAAGCAATTAAATACAATGCTATTAATCTCTCTCAAGGGATGCCAGATTATTCACCTCCTGAAGAACTCACAGAAGGGATTACAGACGCGATTAAACACAATGAACATCAATATACAGTCACCTATGGTAGAAATGATCTAAGAGAAAAAATTGCAGGTAAATATGAAACCTACAACAAGATCCAATATGATCCTGAAGATGAAATAACTATTACTTGCGGTGCAAGCGAAGCAATTGCTAGTAGCATTCTATCTCTACTTAATCCATCAGATGAGATACTTGTCTTAGAACCATGGTATGAAAATTATGTTCCTATCACATATTTAGCTAATGGAAAACCTGTTTTTGTGAAACTGTCTGAGAAAGATTTCGGAATTGATGAGGAGAATTTCAAGAATAAAATTAATGATAAGACAAAAGCTGTTATTATAAATACACCTCACAATCCTTCGGGAAGAGTTTTTTCAAAAGAAGAATTGACTTTTCTTAGTGACATTTGTAATGATAATAATCTCATTGCTATTACTGATGAAATTTATGAGCACATTATCTATGATGATGTTGTTCATATCAGTCCTGCAAGTCTAAATAACATGTTCGATAGAACAATTACTATTTCTGGTTTTAGCAAAACATTCTCAATCACTGGTTGGCGAGTTGGTTATGTTGCTTCAGAAAAAGAATTAATGACAGGAATAAGAAAGGTTCATGACTATCTGACAATTTGTGCTCCCTCCATCATGCAACATGCTGCTTTGAAAGCATATGATTTACAACAAGACTATTTTGAGTCACTCAAAAACCGATATCAGAAAAATAGAGATGAAATAGTTAAAGGCCTCCGTAAACTAGGATTTGGAGTAATGGAACCTAAGGGAGCATACTATCTTCTTGCTGACATTTCTAGTTTTGGAATGAATGATTTAGAGTTCGCTGATTTTCTAGTTAAAGATGAAGGAGTTGCTACAGTTCCAGGTTCAAGTTTTTATGAAACAACAGGAAGGGATGAATCCGACGGATCGAAGTATGTTAGATTCTCATTTTCGCACAAACTTGAAACGATTAAAGATGCCCTACTAAGAATTGAAAAAAGGTTAAACGAGATATAATTCAAGAACAAGGATTACGAAATATTTATCTTGGTTTCAGTATACGAAGCCTTATGGAGATTAAAGATGAGGATATAGTTGAGATTCCAAAAAGCAATATATCTCAAATGCATTTGTTATTCTTTCTAATAAATCTAGTAATCCCAATTATTTTAGATCATTTTGTTGTAGTTAGAGACATAATGTATACTAATCCAATTTTAGTAGCATTAAATCCTGATACATTTGATCTTAACCCATTGTTTAATTATAAATTTTCGATGATCATTTCGATAGTTCTTGTAGGTGTTTACATAATTGTAGCAATTGTTGCTTCAATAATAAAATCCTTTGACAAAAGCTACCTAAATGTTACAGCTTTACTTGCAGCTGTTGTATATTTTCTATTCTTTGTGATATTCTTGTTCCCACCCTTAGGAGGTTGGCAACTTTATCTCTTGTTTATAGCATATTTAGGAAGATATTTCTTAGCTATTGGAGGAATCTTATATCTCATTTTGCTACTTTCTCAAACTAAACGTGCAGTTCAGGAATTGATGTAAGAAATGGAATAGGCATGAATATAAATTCCATTCAGCTATTTAACATATTTTTTCTCTAATTCTTCAATTAGATTCAAGGAAATTTCTGAGAACAAAGATAATCTTTCTCTATCAAGCCTAGCAGCTTTATTGTATAGTTCAAAGAATTTGAATGGATTACCTACTGTTCTTATCAGCTCATCAAAATGGGCATTTTTTATTATGATATTTGCCATATAATACCCTAAAGGATGACCAGAGAGGGGAACAACTTTCTTGATTTCTATACCTAATTCCTTCTTTGTTAATTTATTATTGGTAAAACTTTCAATAATTGTATTAATTTCTTCTATTATTTCAGGGGCTCGTTTAACAGTTTCTTTGAAATATTTCACATATGTCTTAGGAAAAGCTGTTTCAATACCTCCAAAAATAAAAAGACCTTTGTCAATGTGATCAGCAATTCCTTCTGCATGAATTTGATTAATTACCCAGATCAATTCCTTGTCTTCTTCTTCTATTTTCTCTTTATCATACTCTAGCAATTGATTTCGATAGAAATGATGAACCTCATGAGCAGCTAGTGAAACAAAATCTTCTAACCTATTAGCAAATATTGCATCTATTACTATAGTTTCATAACCTCTTGCATCTGTATCAAAAATAAGAATTGAGACAATAGGATTTTTCTCTGATTCTCCATAGGGTAGAAAAGCGGAAGCTCTTGCATAGATACTTTCATGGATTTTCTTCCATTTTTCCTCAATTAGCTTAACATTTTTTTCATATGTTTTCTTATCTTTTCTTACTTGGGAATAATACTTGAGATATCGGCTTGTTTTACCCTCTAGCAGTCTTTCTAATGTTTCTTCTTTTTCAGGGTCAAAAGCTGCAAGAAAACTTTGTTTGAAAAAATCCTTATTAAATTCTGAAGCTATAAGTGCACTATAACCTGGTGTATCGAATAATTTGTTCCACTCATCTTCTGAAGGATTAGAAGAACTTTCTAAAATTCCAACAATATGCCAAAATTGTTCAAAACTTGACAGATCAAGCTTAATCCTCATTTCTTGTCAATTCCTTAATCATTGTTTCTGGATCATTTGTAGGTTGCATACAAACAAAATCCTTACACACATATGCTGTTACTTTATCATTAATTAACTTGTAATCTTTTAAGATTTCTATATTCTTTAACAATGTGTCATCCTCTAGATATTTTAGAATAATTACTTTATTGGGAACATAATTTTCCCTTATTTTATCTAAAAACACTTTGAGAGAATTATCTCCTTCTTTCGCAATAATTATGATTTCAAAAGATGGTCCAAGTGCGAAATCAAGAGCTGTGAGAATAAAAGTAAAAGCTGAAGGCATCTTATTTATTTTATTAGCGAAAGCTTTCAACAGTTTATCTGCTTTTTTCTCTAAACTAACTTCTGATGTAATCTTGGATAATCTTAACAAATTATACATTGAAACTGAATTTCCTGAGGGTATAGCACCATCATAGACGTTTTTTTCTCTAACTAGAAGTTCTTCACTATCATCAGCTGTAAAGAAGAAAGCACCAGTATCTTCATCCCAGAAGTGCTTGAGGAGAATTTCATTTAGATTAATTGCTCTTTCCAGATACTTAGGATTATAACTAGTTTCATAAAGTTCAAGCAATCCCCAGATCATAAAAGCATAATCATCTAAATTAGCTGAAATAGCAGATTGTCCATTTCTATATCTATGTAGTAATCTTCCATCCTTCTGATATAATTTGCTGAAAATGAAGTCTACAGCTTTTTCTGCTACTTTTTGGTATTTCTTTTCTCCTAGAATTTGAGATGCTTTTGAAAAAGCAGCTATCATTATACCATTCCAGTCAGTCAGGATTTTGTCATCCTTTAATGGGTGTATTCTTTTCTTTCTTTCTGTGAAGATTTTTGTACGAATAAGTTCTATTTTTTCTATCATTTCTTTACCATATTCAAGTATGGGTTTCTTCATATGTGGTATATTAGAGGAAGATTTCTGTTGAGTTGCTTCATCTAGAAAGTTACCTGTAGGAGATATATTGAATATTTGGGTGGCTAATTCAGCTTCCTTTTCATTAAGTATTTCCGTTATTTCTTTGTGTGACCAGATATAGAATTTACCTTCTTCTCCTTCACTATCAGCATCTTCTGCCGAATAAAACCCCCCCTCTTTTGAGGTCATATCTCTCATAACATATTCCAGAATTTCTTCTGTAGTCTGTCTATATTCTTCCTTCTTTGTAATTTGATAAGCTTCAGCGTAAGCCAATGTCAGCATTGCTTGATCATATAACATTTTTTCGAAATGCGGAACTAACCAATGTCTATCTGTGGAATATCTGTGGAAACCAAAACCAACATGATCAAATATTCCACCCAATCTCATCTTCTGTAATGTTGTTTCAACCATTTGTAATGCTATAGGATCATTGAATCTTTTCCAATATCTAAGAAGAAAGAGAAGATTATGAGGTGAGGGAAACTTTGGATGAGAACCAAATCCCCCCAATATTTCATCGAATCTATTATCTAACTCATCAAATCCGCGGATGAGTAATTCTTCACCATTGTATTCAGATTGAGATAAATTTGTTGATTCATGAAGATGAGTAGTAATTTCTTCAGCTGTTTTGAGAATATCATTTCTTTTTGATTTCCAAATCTCAACTATCTGATTAAGAAGGTCAATCAAACCCGACATGCCAAATCTACTATTCTTGGGAATGTATGTTCCAGCGAAAAATGGCTTCTTCTCAGGGGTCATGATGATAGTCATAGGCCAACCACCTCTACCTTGCATCATTTGAGTTACAGTCATATAGATACTGTCAATATCCGGACGTTCTTCTCTATCTACTTTAATTGAAATAAAATTATCATTTAGAATTTTAGCTACTTCTTGGTCCTCAAAAGATTCATGTTCCATAACATGACACCAATGGCAAGTAGAGTAACCTACGGAAAGAAAAATTGGCTTATCCTCTTTGACAGCTTTATTGAATGCTTCTTCTCCCCAGGGATACCAGTCTACAGGATTTTTAGCATGTTGGAGTAAATATGGACTCTGTTCATTTATCAGATGATTTGGCTTAGACATTTTCTTCAAGTACAAGATGGAATTTTCACTTTAAATAGTATCCAAAGAACAAAAATTCTTGGTTTTCTGAATTATTTGTTACTTTAATAAAACAAAGCAAATATCTGAAAAAGAACATAAGATACAGACACTAAGAAAACTATTTAACTTCTAAAAGATAGGGAAGAATTACATTATGCTCCTCAATACATCTATCAAGTCTAAAGCTCTTTTTCTAATTCTAATCTTTTCTTTAAACTTTACCCCAAATTATAGGGTTTTAAAATCCTGTAGTTTTTCAGATGAATTGTTTGAATATAATGTTCTCAAAAATGTTGGTTCAGATCAGTTTGAAGGATATAATTTATTTGTCGTTGAAAGACACAGCACTTCTGGGTGGGAGATACTAAACCGAACCATGTTTATCACAGATTTAGATGGCAGAATCTACTTTGAACGAGAGATGCTTACAGATGGAGCTTTAGCTGATAATGCTGCTGAATTCATAAATTCAACAACAATCCTTTACGCAGAACTTGGACATGCCAAGTTATGGAATATTGAAACAAATACGACAACTCATTTTAATTTTTCAGGACATCATGATATAGAAAGGAATTATGCAAATGATACTTATTTTGTTCTAAAAGGTTACGTTATTGAAATCGGTGGAGAGGATTATCTTTATGACAAAATTCAAGAATACACTCCAGAGGGAAATCTCGTTTGGGAAGTTGATACTATTGATTTTGTAAATGAATCACAATGGTGTCCCTTTGAAGATATGGAGTCAGGTCTAAGGGATATTACACACGCCAATTCAGTAATCTATGATGAAATAGAAGATGCGGTTTATCTTAATTCCAGAAATCTGAATACGTTCTATAAAATTGACCATAAAACAGGAGAAGTAGTCTGGGGATTAGGGGAACACGGAAATTTCACTATGTACGATATCAATGGCATTCAGCAAGAGATCATGTTTTATCATGGACATGATTTGGAAAAAATTAGTGATAACAAGTTTACCTATTTTGATAATGATTATCATAATCAGACTGATGCAAGTAATTTCCATTCCAGATTAATTGAAATAACAATTAGTGAAACAACCAAAACTGCAAATATTACATGGGAGTGGATATCACCTCAGGATTATTTCAGTGGGTGGTGGGGGGATTGTGATGTTTTACCCAACAATAATATGCTAGGTGTCTTTGGATCAACTGATCACATTAATACAGATCTGGGAGCAAGACTAGTTGAGGTTAACCGTGAGCATGAAATTGTTTGGGAGTTTGCTTTTCCAAAAGTTGGAGATGATATTTTTGGTGTTTATAATATGGAAAGAGTTCGATTTGCACCAATTGTTTCAAACCCCCGATTTATTGAAACTATAAATTCTTCTTATTTAGAATGGGATATCTGGTATAATTTCAAATCAAAAACTAATTTCACTGGAACTTATTACATAAATATTGATGAAGTCACCGTAGAAACAGGTCAAATTATACTTCCACGTTTTTGGCAATCAGTTCAAATCCAGTACTCTGTGGATGAAATCACAGCTGGAACTCACAACATTTCATTAATTGTATCAGATGAAGCTGGACATCTATCGAATGAATCGGAAAAATTTAGTTCTACAGGTTCTTTGATTTTCAAAGATATTAAGAACAAAGCTTTAGTCTTAGGATTATCGCTGGGGATCAGTGGTTTTATATTTGCGTCTGGTGGAATATTTGTTTGGTTTAAGTTATTGAAGAAGAAACAGATTTTCAAGAAGTTGTTACAAAAAACATAAATTAAGTTAAGATAACAGATGATGGGATGAGAATCAACAAATCATTCAATTTGTCTAATTATTCAAAATTAGTGGCTGTATTTGTAATTCTTATTCTATTGCAAACACAAAT
Source organism: Candidatus Heimdallarchaeota archaeon (assembly GCA_030607575.1). GTDB lineage: Archaea > Asgardarchaeota > Heimdallarchaeia > Heimdallarchaeales > Heimdallarchaeaceae > UBA460. Next base: position 7,168 of record JAUWJS010000113.1, read on the forward strand.
AATGGGAACAAATGCTTCCATTTCAAGTTCTACTGATCTTCAAATTCAGAATTCTCCTAATGAAACTTCCTCTAATCGATTTGAAGGATATAATCTATTAGTACTTGAACAAAATAATTATTCAACAGGAGGATTTCTAAGTCGTAAAATAGTGATTACTGATTTAGATGGTAATACTGTTGTTGAGAGAGAGATTAGTTCTGAACCTTCATTAGCTGACCAACCTATTGAGTTTATTAATTCTACAACTTTAATCTATGGTGATTACGGAGGAGCTAAGTTATGGAATATAGAAACAAATGTTACTGTGAATCTATATTTTGAAGGTCATCATGAGATAGAGATGGATTATCTTCGAAATACATATTTTACTTTAGAATG
>JAUWJS010000148.1 GCA_030607575.1 Candidatus Heimdallarchaeota archaeon
ATCAGCAATTCCAGTCCTTAAAGCCAGATATGATAAAGAGAAGAATGAAAAAGCAAGGACTAGACTTATAATCTTACTATCAAAAACAAAGGACACTTCAATAATGTTAGATCTCATTAAAATGATAACTGAAGGTAATGTGAAAATCGGTATTACTGCGCTCAATAATGTTGGAGTTGATGGTTCAAAACAATTGGTAAAGGAATTGAAGAAATCATCTCTAAAACGAAAAAATACTTTCATAGAAAAGAGCAAAGGCATTGATTCAGAAATTCTAATTGATCTATTGCAAGCTGCAAATAAAACTGATAAATTAAAAGAGTTAACTCCTTTGATTCTCAAATCACATACAAGGGCAATTAGAAAGTATTGCCATGATGAAAAACTGGATTATAATAATTTCATCAAGAATTTTCAATAAAATAAGAATTCAAAGGATTTCTTCAATGGATATAGGTCCTTCTCTGAAATTCTCTTTTTTGTCTAGTTTTTGCGAAAAGCTCTTCGCAAGGATTGGAGCTGCTGATAGCTCAAACTGTAAAGGTATATTAAAGTGAAACATCTTTTTTGATGCAGAAACTTGTATCCAATCATTTATTGACTCAAATATACTGATTTGAGTGTGATATGAATCGATTATTTCTAGAGAATCTGTTAAAGAAAATATTTTACTAAAATCACTTTTTACCTTACTAATGCTCTTTTTCTCACCTTCTTTTCCTAAAGACTGTAAAATATGAAAGTAACCTGCTTCTTCCAACCACATTGAAGATGAGGTCGACATGTCATGTATACTAATCCTAGGGAATCTTTCGAAAATTGGAGTAACTATTTTTAGAATTCTTCTACTTCTTAGAAAGGATTCAGGACATTGATTTATTGAAGTTGTTATTGTATTATCTTTAGCAATATATTGTGCGTTTTCAGTAACCATTTCTTCTCTTTCGTTGATTATTATCTCAGAGTTATCATTAATTACTTTAACATCATTTTCAACTGCTAACTTTAGAAAAGTTGTAAACAACTCATATGGATTTGAACATGTGTAAGAATTATAGATTTCTGTAAGGTAGATTTCTTTAGTTGTATTTATGAATGGATAATAATTTTCTATTTCTTCAAGCGATAAATTAGCATGTCTTATATTTGTGTCTGACAGCTTTTCTCTATGTTCGATCATCTGTGCAAAAGAGTCTTTATCCCTGTATAAGACAAGATGTGGATTCTGATAGAGTTCAAAGTAGGATGCTGTTGAGTGAAGATCTACAATTATTTCTTTGGTTCTATTGAAAACTTTTTCCATCAATAGACTTGGAAGCTTAAATATGGGAGAAATACTTCCAGAAGTGTAAATGGGCGAACTAATATTTTCTCTTTTATGTAAAACCAGATTTATCGATTTATCTTGTTTCATTGTTGAGAGATAATAGGATAAAATGGCTGCTGTTAACCCTTCTCCCTCTATCAAAATATCACTTTGAATTATTTCATCCATATACTACTATTGAGGAATAGATATTTAAACCTTAAATATTTGAAGAAAATATGGCACACGATATTGTATTAAAAGTGATCAAGCAAGAAGGAACTTGTGCAGCTGAACATAAAGTAGGAGATGAAATTCTCATTAGCTTTGATAAAAATGAGATTAAGGGAAAACTATGTCTCCATGCGTTATATTCCGTTTTACCAAAAGTATATGCAATGGCATACGGAGCTGAATTCCCCTGGTTGGAAGATGGCGATGTTTCTACCCATGCATGTCCAGATGCTCATAATCCTCTTGTTTACGAAGTAAAAAGAATAAAGGAGTAATTCTATCTCCCTAAAATTATTGCGACAATTTTATCTATAATAAAAACTAGTAGAAAAGATAAGAATATCAAGAGTAAGATTTCTTTAGTAGCATACGCCCATTTAGGTTTTTGATTAAACAATATAGCTATTGATAGAAAGATAGCTACAACAGCAACAATACAGCCAATAATAACACTAGGTAAATATAATTGATTAAGAACTACTCCACCGTAGATTAGAGCAACTAAAGCTCCTCCAATCAAACCCAAAAGAAAAAGAAATGCTATTCTTGCAGTTTTTTGTTTTCCAAATTTAACTGCTAAAGTTCTGACTCCCGCTTCCCTATCACCTTCGATATCAGGCAGACCTTTGATAATCTCTCTACCAACATTTCCTGAAGCTGCACATCCTCCTACAACAATAGGAATCCAAGCAAAAGTTGACCCATAAATTAGAAAAGTATGCAATGATCCATACACGAAAAGAGCTAATACGGTTATTCCGATTGTAACATTTCCCCAAAAACCTAGTTTCTTTAGTTTGAAATCATACAAATCAAGTAACCCTCCAAAAATAATCGCTGTAGCAACACTTAACCCGTAGAGATTATAGAGTATATCAAGAGTTAAAGCAACTGCAAGAGCTAAACTTGCAACTATAATTCCATATATCCATGCTGTTCTTACAGAAATTTTTCCTGAAGGCAAAGGTCTATGAGGGGCATTTAATGCATCTTCCTCTCTATCTGCTATGTCATTGAAAATCATTGCTTGTGATGATACTAACATAGCAGCAATAACGACTAGTATAATGGGTAGTGGGTCTATAATAATCCCACTCTGATAGGACAATACAACGCCAAAAGCAGCAGCTACTCCTGCAACTATCCCATTAACTAATCTTAGAATTGTAATATATGAAAGAATGATTTCTTTCTTTGTAAATTGACTAGAAGCCATATCAAAAAGAGGAAGGAAGTTAGTTTTAAAATTTGCCATAAACTGTTTATTCATCTAATAAATTTACCTTAAGTTTCAAGGATTTTATTTCTACTTCATCAAACCCTTTCAAAGTTTCAGCAATTGCAATATTAACTTTAGCAAACACTTTTTTCAAGAATTGATTCAAGGGTACCTCTTCGCTATTAATTTCTAGAATAACATCACTTTTCATTATATTTCTAAAAATAAGAAAAAAAGGGAGTTATGTAAAGGTTTTGCAATACAGTTTTTTCTGAGTTTAAATAAGCAAATAAGGATAACTATCTGCTGACCTTAAGTGTGAAATTCATCTCTGTAAAGATTCATAGAATGCTCTATTAAAGTAAGGATTTTACTATCTAGACTATTCAAATAATGGATTGTCTTCCTTTTTCAGATGTTCTGATAAAGCTCTTTAGATGATTCAGGGATTTTAGTAATTATAAAAGCTTCAACGTTTGGCCCAACATGACATAGAACTCCAGGTCCTATAGGGGCATAGACGTAGTATAATGGTTTAATGTTTGTTTTAACTGATTGAGCTAATTTCTCAAAATCAGGATTGTCTGATCCATATGCGCCAGCAAGAACGAAGGTCTTATATTTGTCTGCATACTCTGAAACCAGTTTAACCATTTCTTCATAACCAGCTTCACTTCCCTTAACAGATTTCAAAGCATCGATTGCACCTTCTTCGAGAGTGAGTAATGGTTTCTTGTCTAAGAGAGTACCAAGTAAACTTTTGGCCTTTCCAATACGTCCTCCTCTTTGTAGATACTTGAGCTCGTTTACTAAGAAAAAGAACTTTTGCGTATCTATCATTTGTTTTATTTCTTCGAGGAGTTCTGATAATTCCATTCCTTGCTCTCTGCGTAAAGCAGCATGATTAACCATCAGAGTGATTCCTTGAGTAACTGATAAAGTGTCAATGCATGTTATTTTATCTTTACCTATTCTTTTAGCTGTAATAACAGCGTTCTGATATGAAGCAGATAATTTCGAACTAACACTAAGAGAAAGTACATGATCGTATTTTTCTAAAGCTTTTTTAAAGACAATATCAAAATCCATAGGCGATGGCTGTGTCGAAGTAATTTTCTCTTTAGAATGGATAAGATGCGAAAGAAAATCTTCTCTCGTGATACCAACTCTATCTAAATATTCTTTTTCTCCTATGATTACCTTGGCATGAACTATAGGAATGTTAAACTTCTTTTTCAATTCCTCAGGAATATCTGAAACAGAATCCACAACGATTGCAAATTTGTTGGTCATAAATGAAATAGACAAATCACTTGTTTATAAAATGTAATTATAATATGTATATATTGTATTATCGTGGTATAATATGAGTTTTATGAAGAAATACCAATGGAAAAAAACACATTAGAATTAATTGTAACAGTTGAAATTAATGCCTAAAATACAGTTTTAAGCGTAGATAAGATTATTACATTTTTGAAAGAGAGGAGTTTTTTTCTTTTCTTTTTTTAGTAAACAAACCATCCTTTAACTCCTAAAAGATAGCATACTTTCAGTTCCATCTTTTTCCCAAAGATATAAATTCGGGTAGGTATTATGCTAAAGCATAATAGTGAAATTTTGACTAAGAAAGGCATCGATGAATCCGTTCACTTTTCCCTTTCCCAGTTATAGATTTCACACAATACCTATTTAGGGATAGGATATACGGAATGGTCACATGGAACATGGAGGAAAATTATGTATCGAATTTTTTTGCCGACTGATGAAAGGAAAGGAAAAAGTTTATCAAAAGAATATCATTTCTCTTTTCATGAGTCCAGATACACGAGCTAATGAAGCCGCTATCAGAAGATGGCATCAAGATGTAGAAGATGCAGTCAATAATGAAGATTATGATGCTTATAGTAGCCACTGGGCAGAAGACATGATATGGATGCCCCCAAACATGCCACCCATGTATGGGAAAGATAATTGTCTTGAGATGGCTAAAAATTCTTTTGAGCACTATAATGTAGAGCAGAAGGTCACTGTTGAAGAGGTTGTAGTTTCAGGGGACATTGCTTTCTCCAGAATATTCTCCAAGGAGAAGTTTTCTCCAAAAGGGGATGCACAGGCTATGGAGAACGATGGTAAGAACATATTCACCTTTAGGCGTGGTCCTGATGGTTCTTGGCTTGGTGTTCATTGTATTTGGAATAGTAACATCCCACCTGATGCTAGTAATGCACGATTCGATGAACTACTAGAATAGCCCATTCTAGGGCTTTTTTCACTTCATTAACAAAACTAAGTCGAAGTTTTTCTTCGACAAAAAGATTCCCTTATAAAACTATCTGTTGACCCCACTTAGAGTGAGCTACCCAGCAATGATACTCTAGGATAGATTATGTTGATATTCTAAACAACAAAATCCAATCATGTAAAGGTTTACTTTAGCCACAACAGGCTAATGTAAAAAAATAAAAATG